>CAIWET010000329.1 GCA_903911805.1 uncultured Ignavibacteria bacterium
AATTATTTTTATAATTTTCATTGATGATATCAAATGAAAAATATATTATTGCTCCGGTTAATATAATTATTATTGATATATAACCAAAAAATATTTTAGTAAAAATTGATCTTATTTTATTCATTTGTTTTTTCCGCAAATATGTCGTGAATTGATAAATCTTCTATATCGTTATGTTTGGAAATGCTTGGTTCATAAATGTATATTAGTTCTTGTGCAATAGTTTTAGCACTCTTAGATATTAAATCTAATAACCTGTTTACATCAAGCAAAATAGCATATGAATCAATATTTGAGCTATCAGCTTTCATCAACGATAAAAGATTATTAAAATTATCTTTAAATAAAATGTTTACAATTTCTTCTATTTTTAGAATATCTAATGCAAGATTAACATTTTCATCTACAAAAGAATCCAATACTTTACCAATCATTTTGATAACATGTTCAGACATTTCTTTTATTTTTGTCTTATTGATGATTTCTGAAGTAAATATTGTTCTGGCAACATCATCAATCATTTCTGTAGTATAATCACCAATAATCTCAAAATAAATATCAATCTGTAGAGCTGCTAATATTAATCTTAAATCTCTGGCTACAGGTTGATGCAAAGCAATAATTCTAATGCACTGTTTATCGATTTTCAAATCAAGTTTATCAACCTTTTCCTCAAGTTCCATAACTTGTTTAGCTAGTTCTATGTTGCTATTTAGTATAGAACTTACTGACATTTCTATTTGTTGCTGAACTAAGCTACCCATTCTAACTAATCTATAACGAAGTTTGTTTAGTTCTTGATCGTAATTTTTTAAAACGTGTCCATTCATATTTTATCCAATTTTTTTATGCAATTTAGTAAAAAATTAATTATTAACCGAATCTTCCAGTAATATATTCTTCAGTTTTTTTATTATAAGGATTAGTAAAGATAGTTGTAGTCTTATCCATTTCAATTAATTCGCCAATATAAAAGAAAGCAGTAAAATCGCTAACTCTTGCAGCTTGTTGCATATTATGGGTTACAATTACAATTGTATAGTCAGTTTTCAATTCGTGGATTAATTCTTCAATTTTTGAAGTTGAAATTGGATCTAACGCAGAGGCCGGTTCATCCATCAAAATAATATCAGGATTAACAGCTAAAGCTCTTGCTATACATAATCTCTGTTGTTGTCCACCAGATAATCCCATAGCTGAACTTTTTAATCTATCTTTTACTTCATCCCAAATTGCGGCTCTAATTAAACTAGTTTCAACTATTTCATCCAATGTTGATTTGCCTGAGATACCATTTACTCTTGGACCATAAGCAATATTATCATAAATCGATTTTGGGAATGGATTCGATTTTTGGAAAACCATTCCAATTCTTTTTCTTAATTGAACAACATCAATATTTTTATCATAAATATTAATATCATCAATAATAACATCTCCATTAATCTTAACTCCGGGAATTAAATCATTCATTCTGTTTAAAGAACGTAAAAAAGTAGATTTTCCGCAGCCAGAAGGCCCAATAAAAGCAGTAACTCTTTTTTCTGGAATTTCCATAGAAATGTCAATTAAAGCTTGTTTAGCACCATAAAAGAGATTCAATTTGTCTGTCTTGATTTTTGTTTTTTTCATAATAATTTTTTATTAATATGCTCTGGATCTAATTCTTGAACGAATAAAAATAGCTGTAAAATTCAAAATAAAAGTTAATAATAATAATACCAAAGTTGTTGCATATTGCAAAGGTAATGTTAAATCAACATTCGTTGATTGTGTTGACAATACATAGATGTGGTAACCTAAATGCATAAATTGCGAAGAAAATGAACCTGGTAAGTCTGGAAGGTAATATGCCACACCTGTAAATAATATAGGGGCAACCTCACCAGCTCCTCTGCTGATTGTAAGAATTGTACCTGTTAAAATTCCAGTATAAGCTCCTGGTAAAACAATTTTTCTAATAGTAGTAAATTTTGTTGCACCCAATGCAAGACTTGCTTCCCTTAAATCTCGTGGTATTGTTTTAATGGCTTCTTCAACTGAAACAATAACAACTGGTAAAGTTAGTAAAGCCATAGTTAAAGCAGCCCAAATCAAAGCAGGTTGAGCCCATTTCGGTCTGATTTTAGATTTAAAGAAATTTATGGCATCATCATTGCTGATTTCAGTTTCAGGACCATATGTGTCAGTCATTAGTTTAACATTGTCAATTTCTTGATTCCAATATGAAGCATCTTTAGAGGTTAAATAATTTTTGATTTTCTCATCTGTTGCCTTTCCATTGCCAGCAAATGGTGAATCTGTTGCAACAAAAAGAGTTTTTAAATTTTCAATTTTTCTATTTGCTTCAAATGAATCCATATTTTTACCAACAAAACTAACAAAAAAGCCTAATCCAAAAAGCCCAAATACAATTGCAGGAACTCCTGCTAATGTATTAACAGCAAAACGAATTGACCTTGTTATTATAGAATTCTCTTTAGCATATTCAGCTAAATAAATTGCAGTAATAGTTCCAATTGGTACACAAATTAAAGACATTATCAATACCAATAAAGATGTTCCAACCAAAGCTGGAAAAATTCCACCTTGTGTTAATCCTTCTAATGGAGGTTGAGTTAAAAATTCCCAAGTTAGATTTGCTTTTCCTAATAGGAAAATATGCACTAAAAGGTAAATAATAAAAGTGATTATGAATACAGCTGATAATCCACTAACTGAAACAAAGAACTTTTCGCTTACCATTTTTTTATTGCGTATGGATAGTTTTCTATAAACTAACCAACCAGCAACTAATCCGATTATACTTATTAATAACGTTATAAACACTTAGTTTCCTTGGATTTTTTTCATTAATTTTTTTCTAATATAAAACTCTGCAAATGCATTTAATGCAAAAGTGATTATGAATAGGACTGCCCCAATTAAAAATAGAACTCCATAATGAACTCCTCTAAATTCAACTTCAGCCATTTCAGAGCCAATTGTGGCGGCTAAAGTTCGGACAGATTCAAAAATATTTGCTGAATTAAGAGCAGCATTTCCTGTTGCCATTAATGCAATCATTGTTTCGCCAAATGCTCTTCCAAATCCTAATATCAATGCTGCAAAAACACCTGGCAATGCAGATGGAAGAATTACTCTCCAAGCAGTTTGCCATTTTGATGCACCTAAAGCTAAACTTGCTTCTTTCATATAAGTTGGAACAGCATTTAATGCATCTTCAGTTACTGTATAAATAATTGGAATAACAGCCATTGACATACCAATACCACCAACGAAGGAATTTAACCGAAAGGTTGTTCCAAAGAAGGTTTGAATAACACTCGCTAATGTAATTAAACAAAAGAAACCGATAACAACTGAAGGGAAACCTGCTAAAATTTCAATTGCAGGTTTAATAATCTCTTTAAGCCACTTTGGAGCAAATGCAACAGTAAAAATTGCTGCAAATATTGCTAAAGGAGCTGCTATTGCAATACCAATCAATGTTACTTTTAAAGCACCTACAAATAAAGGAATAAAACTAAATTTTGCATTTGTACTAATTGGTTGCCAAATATATGCTGGTTTACTATCAATATAATCATTTGATAATAATACATCTTTAAAAGTAATAGGTTTCTCAGCATATCCATCTTCTAGAGAAGTTGCTGTTTCAGTAACTTCTGTGTTAGTCTCAGTAGTAGAAATATTATTTTGATTAATATCTTGATTGGATGATGTGGCAGAACCATAAGTTTCAGGTTTAACTTCCTCATTTGGAGTAGATGTATTTGAGCCATAGGTCTCAGGCTTAACTTCATCAGAAGTACTAGATCTTTTCGTACCGTAAGTTTCAGGTTTAACTTCCTCAGTTGAAGAATTTTTTGAACCATAAGTTTCAGATTTAATTTCCTCAGTTTTATTTGAAGAAGAAGTTGAGCCATATTTCTCTTGTACTAATTCATCAGTAGAAGTTGAGCTACCATATTTTTCTTGTTTCAATTCTTCATTTTGAGAAGGGGAAGAGCCATACTTTTCTTGAACAGGTTCTGAAGTACTTGAAGTGGAAGAGCCATAAGTCTCTTGCTGCATTTCAGCACCAGTTTGTTTGGTAGTTTCGGTTGAATTATTATTAGTACTAATTATTTCTGTTTTTACATTTTTATCTTTAATTGGTAAGAAAGCAAAAGATGCTTCCTGAAAAACATAATAAAATATAGCAAAAATTGTAAAAATTGAAATAAAAGCTGTCAATCTAATAATATTTTCTGCTAAAAATTCACCAATGTAAAGCTTCTTACCATAAGCTAAAGGCTTATGAGTAATATATTCTTTTTTTTCTTCAACTATTTCAGTATTATTTTCCATTAATTCTTTTATACATTTATTCTAATAAAATTAAAATGGCGGAATTAATAATTCCGCCATTTGTTAAATATTCTATTAATTAAAGTGGGAAATAACCAACTTCTTTAACTAATTTTTGTCCTTCAGGTGATAAAACCCAATCAATGAATTTTTTTACATTACCTGTAGGTTTTGATTTTGTGTACATATAAAGTGATCTTGAAATAGGATATTTACCTTTTCCAATATTTGCTTCAGTAGGTTCAATACCATTAATATTACACATTTTAACACCTTTGCTATAACCGTGTCCACCATATCCGATTCCATTAGGATCTTTCGATACGGCATTAACGACAGCAGCAGTACCAGGTAAATTTTGGCAAGAAGGAGTATAATCTTGACCTTTTAAAACATTATCTTTAAAATAAACATAAGTACCTGAATTATTTTCACGTGAGTAGAGAATAATCTTAGCATCTTTTCCGCCTAATTCTTTCCAATTAGTAATTTTACCAGTATAAATTGATTTTAACTGATCCATTGAAATATTACTAACAGAATTACTTGGATTTAAATAAACTGTTATACCATCTTTAGCACAAGCAATTTCAACACCCATTGTTCCAAATCTTTCTTTCAATTTTTGAATTTCTGATTTTTTCATTGGTCTTGAAGAATTACAAATATCTGTAGTTCCATTTAATAATGCTGAAATACCTGTTCCTGATCCACCGCCAGTTACTTGTATAGATACATCTGCATTTTTACCCATATATTTTTCAGCCCATCTCTGTGATAAAATCACCATTGTGTCTGAACCTTTAATTGTGATTTTTTCTTGAGCAAAAAAGCTCATAGATAAAACAGCTGTCAATACTATTGCAATTGAGAGAATTATTTTCTTTTTCATTTTTTTTTAAACCTTAATTTTTAAATTACTTATTTTTAACATTACAAAATTATCTAATTTGTTTAAAGATAGAATTAAGGAATTGTTAAGATTGTGTTAAGTCGCAACAACTCCTTAAAAATCAATAATTAAAACTTATATTGAAGTCTTAAAGTTAATGCATTATCGATAGGATCTTTATCAACAACACCTGTCTTTATAGTTGTTTTAGGCATATCATACCATAATGAAATTCTAGCATTTTGGAATGTGTAATTATGAATACCAACACCTAAAGTGTTTATTGATAAGTCAGCTGATTTTGTAATATCAGATTCAGCAATAGCTGTATTTGGATTATATCCATCATATTTTGCAGCGAATTGCCATTCTTCTGTAATATTTTTTACTAACATTGCATAAAAACCAGCAAAATCTCTTTTTCTAATTGTTGTTGAAGGCTCATCTGTGTTAGAACCCATAATATATTCACCCATTAATTTCATTCCACCTAAGAAATCCCAATATATTTGTGCTTCAGCTCCAAACCAATTTCTTCCAATTTTATCACCAACTTTATATGTAGTTGAGTCAACTTTATAATTTTCACTTTCAATAACTTTATTTACGTTGGCAATTACGTTACCCAATCTTGCGTGAGCTCCTAAGTCAATACTTAAACCTAAATCAGGAAAGGCAAAATCTTTAGTAATTCTTGCCATATAATACAATGGTGCATCGTTATAGTTTGGCCAGAATTGGCTAAGGTCACCTTTGTAAGTATTATTAAAAGCTGCTAATTGGAATTTGAACCAATCATCATTTTTAAATGTAACCATTGCTCCTAAATCTCTTTCTTTTGGATAAAGAGTTGCAATTACTTTTGATCTTTCCATTGATTCTCTAGAACTTGAAGAATATTCAACTTCGTAGTTTGGACGATTAAAAATACCTGCTTGTAATTCAAAATTCTTTGTCCAAGGGTCAGTAATTGTCATATAGAAATCTTTGATTTCAAAACCTTTATTTGAATAATCAGCAGAAAATACATAATTTGATAAACCTGCATCATATGTAAATTTAATTCTACCACGACGTACTCTAAAACCTGACTGGTCGAATTCTTTAGCATTGTATGGATTTACACCTAATCCGCTAGATGCCTCTAGTTTGTTATATTCCAATTGGAAATAACCACTTATTTTCAATTTCTTTAATGTTGAAACATCACTTACTAAAGTGTTAACAGTTTCATCAATTCCTTCTACTTTACCATTAACATCCTCTAATGATATTTGCTTAGTTACTTCGTCTTCAGCTCTTACGTTAAAACTCAAAGTTAAAAACCCTGCTAATAGGATTATCATTTTTAACTTATTTCTCATAAAAAACTCCAAATTATGTTTATAAAAATTTAATAAAATTTATAATACAAAATTCGCCTAATAGAATGAAGTCAAAATAAAGGAAATGTTAATTAAGTGTTA
>CAIWET010000330.1 GCA_903911805.1 uncultured Ignavibacteria bacterium
CAAGAGAATATTTTTATATAGAAATTCTATTTAGGTGCACCAGAACTTAAACCTGTTTGAAATCTATTAAGGCCTAATTGTTTGTTTAAGGCGAACTTCAGGAAGTTCACCTAAGACACGTTTACTCCAGCGAATATTTTAATATAGAAATTCTATTTAGGTGCACCAGAACTTAAACCTGTTTGAAATCTAGTAAGCCCTAATGTCATTAGTATTATTCAATTATTAAAAATGACATGAATAATTAAACTTTCTACCATTCTTTAAAGCAATGAATGCCAATTTATACAAACCTATAAAATATATTTTCTTCATTTAAATTTATTAAGTTTTAAACTAAAAAAAGTATATCTTTACGATTTCCGCTTCGGCGATAGTATGAAAGTTCTCCTAAAGTAAAATATCTATAAAATCAGGAAGGCCACCTAAGTTTTATTAAAGTAATATTAAGTGATATAGATATACATATTAGATGTTTACGGTTTTTGTTGGTTATTTCATCATCCTAATCATTTCTAAAATTTGCCATTTGTTATTATCCATTCAAAAAAAAAAATAAATCAATTAAATATTTTCGTAAACATATCCTAATCTTAATATATAATCCATAAGTAACTTAAAATTATGGAGCAATTATGTATAAAAGAAACGAAAATTACTCAACATTGACACCAGAAATTATATTAGATAAATTAGATTCAGTTCCTGAATTTAGTATTTATTCAGTATTAAGAGAAAAAGCATTATTGTTTGCAACAATGTTATATAATCGTTGGTGGGATGTAAGAAAAGAAGATGGCAATGTTTTTCAAAGAATTAGTTCTGAACTACTGATAACTTTATTATCAAGGGATGACTATAAGTTAGTAATTAATACTTTGGTTGATTTAGATATTATTGAAATAGATAATTCGTATTCGGTTGGTAAATGTCCTAAAGGTTATAGATTCAAAGATTATATTCTACAATCAAAACCAATAGCAAGAAAATTATTTAGAACAAGTTCTATTACAAGGATAAATAAAATTGAATTATTTTTTAATAATCAATTGATAAATAAAAACTCACATTTAATCAATTTATATAATAACTTGAAATTGATACATATTGATGAATATGAAGCTAATGACTGGATAATATTTAAAAGTGAACTTCCAACTGAAAAACATGAGTATTACCTACAAAGAGTAAATAGAATAAATGCAGGAATTTCAGGTTATATTAAAGTAGCTTATTCTAATAAAAGGGTGTTTACTCATTTAACAAATTTACCGAAAGAACTAAGAAAATTCTTGTATCTTAAAACTGACAAGGGTGAATGTTTTTCTAGCAAAGTGTATATAGATGGTGCAAATACTCAGCCTGCTTTACTTTGCATAAAAATGAAAAATGAAGGTTATGAGCTTGAAGAATTATTTTGGGATAATTGTTTAAATGGCAAAATTTATGATTTTATTGCAAATGATATTAGCAACGAGTCCTATCCATTTATTATTGATAGAAACTGGGTTAAGAAGAGATTTATGGATACAATTTTATATACAAAGGATAATTCTGAATTTACTCATCAACTTTCAGTAACAGAGGGCTTAAATTATGAGAAGCAAGTATTTTCAAAGTATTTTCAAAGGAGTTTTCCAAATGTATGGAACTATCTTATGAAAGTAAAAAAAACTGATAACAATAGCAATTTAAATTTTGCAAATAGAAATAATGGTGGTTCAAATTTAGCAATTGAAATTCAGAAAATGGAATCTGAACTTTGGATTCATCAATTATTACCTGAAATACCTTCAGAAATTGTATATACAACAATACACGATTCACTATTGATATTTAATCCTACAAAAGAACAGGTTCAAATTTGTATAGATAAAATTAATGAAACCAGTAAAAAATTATATAAAGTTGAATTGCCACTTCATATTGATGGCGATATTGAAATTCTCGAATGGTCTTGAAATTAATCCTATTGAGTATTTTATTAAAGTCAAACAAAAAAGAGGCTGCCTATTTGGCAACCTCTTTAGAAATAAATAATAATATTATGTTCTTTGAATTCTTAAACTGTCAGTAAAATTTTTAGCTATTTCATTTTTAATTTTAAATTATAAATCGGTAATATACAATGTAAAGGAAATTTCTCCAATTTATAACTCTTTATACCTTTACTACCACTGTCTATTCCTAGATTAACATAGAAATCTTGCTTTATTGAATTATGAATTTTCTCGAAACAAATATAATCTATATAGAACGATAACTGATTATATTCAGGGTTTGCTTTACGAATTAAAAGATTATAATGAGTTTCATCAATTTGCTCTATAATTGAGAAACCTATAATTCTTTCATTCTCATAAAAAAAAGAAGTTTTTAATTTGAACACTTTATTATTCAAATATTGCTCAATAAAATTCTTATCCTTACCAGTTAAGAACTGAAAATATTTTTCTTTTTTTAATTCTTTCCATTTGTCAATCAAAGTAAAAACTTCTTCATTTGAATTGGGCTTTTCTTTAATTTCAATTATTTTATCTGAGTATTTTTTTAATAATGCTCTTTGCCTTCTACAATTAGAACCAATTAAACTAAAATAATTTGATGTAAATTTTGAAATTACTGAATTGTTTTTTGTACTTGTAATAATATCAAATTTTTGTTGTAAATTAATTTTTTGATTTTCATTAATTTGATGAACCTTGAATTGGGCTGTAATTTTGTAATCATTTATTAAGTCAGGATTATATAGAACTACTTCATCTTTCTTTTGGTATCCTTCAAAATCACCTATCATTTCTACATTTTTACTCATCAATGAAGCAAAGTACGCCTTTGTAAAATAAATGTCCGATTCTACACTTTTGCTAATATTAACTGAATTTAAGTTCGTTGAAATATTTTTTTCTTTACCTATAAATTCCTGATTATCTCCAATTATCCAGAAAAGTACCTTGTCATTCTGATTAATACCTAATTCCGATTTATTTTTAATAAAATATTCATAAGCTTTGGCTTCGTATATACCATTTAGTAAAATGTCAGTATTTTCTATCTTGACATTTATACTTTTTTTATAATCATATGTTGTATCAATTTTTAATCTATATTGCTTCTTGATATTTAATTTTGCCAACAAATTATCTATATCTTTTCTTCTATCATATCCGCTAATTTGAATACCCAGTATGTTTTTTACCTTTTTATTGAAGAATTTGCAACCTGCAATAATACCTGCTAATGTTATTCCTGACCCACAAGGCACAATCAAATAATCCAAATCGTCTGGAATATTCTTAACTTGTTCTATAACTCCCTTGAGAACATAATAAGCACAATTTTCTGCATTTAAACCAAAATTTATCAAATATTGATTATTTGTTTTTGAATATTCTTTAGAAAATTTTTGCAAACTTGAATTATAACCTATGTTGCCAGCTGAAATTATACTAGCTCCTAGCTTCTGAGCTAATTTTAGGGGTTTATATTTCTCAATTGTATTTTCTAATTTGTCTGATTTGACGCCAATCCCAATAGTACAATCAAGATTATGCTCATTTGCAATTTTGGCAACAACCAGACTTTGAATTGAAGTAACCTGATTATAAGTCATAATTCCTGAGACATTTGATTGAGTATTTTTTATATAATCTATCAGAAATTGCAATTGTCTGATTTTTGAGCCTCCAAGTTCTGAGAATTCACCATTAAATGGTTTATAAAGGTCATCCCTTTTGAAATAAACATTATTGTAAATTTCAATTGGAGTAAGTTCATTTATATCCATTACTTTTACTACATTTATATCTTCTGTTTTCATACTTTGC
Organism: uncultured Ignavibacteria bacterium; assembly: GCA_903911805.1. Classification (GTDB taxonomy): domain Bacteria; phylum Bacteroidota; class Ignavibacteria; order Kapaibacteriales; family UBA2268; genus CAIWET01. The sequence goes on from CAIWET010000330.1 coordinate 3,828, forward strand.
TTATTTTTGTTATTTTCAATTTTTCTTAATTTCACATAGCTTGATTTATATGTATAAGCGGAGTTATATTTGGAGATTTTATTTTTATGTAAATCTGAATCAACTTCTGATTCTCCAAAATTAACATAAATAGTATCATTTACATTATCAAAAATTGATTTGATAGAATAAAAGTCAATAAAATACCCAAGGTTTCTATGTTTTTTTAATGCTTTTCCAAATAAAAAATTATAATGATACTCGTCAATCTTTTCGAATACAGTATAGCCAACTAACTCTTTATCAATATAAAAGTATTTTGAAGTAAGATTATTAGGTTGAAACAAAATCGAATTAAAAAAATGTATATCCGAATCAGATAAATTATACTTAAGGTTGCTATGTTCTGCTACCCATTTTTTAATAAATAAATCAAACTCTTCAGGATTCTGAATAGTATTATAAATTTCTACTTTTTTACTTTTTGTATAAGAATTATAAATATATCTTCTATGTTTGTTTTCCTTGCCTTCAAGACTGAAATAATTTTCATCAAAAACATTTATAGTTGTTATAAATTTTGTTATAGTATTGTAGTGAAAGCCTTTTAACAAAGGCTTTTCATTTTCATATAATATAGCTATATCTATTATTGAATATTGAGAATATTTAATTAAGGATTTAACACTAGTCAATACTGGATACCCTTTTTTTTTGAAATATCCTTCTTCATTATTTAACAATTCTTTATTTCTTAATAAAGAAATTTCTTTAATCGATGTTTGAAAAAATAATTCATTTAATTCATTTTTCATATTTTACTCCTGATTATTTAACAAAAACTAAAATTGGCTCTATCTTATGTAATTTTCCATCTAGTTTCTGCACATATTTATTTGTTGATGGATTTTTCTGAAAATTTCCATGTGTTGGTTGTTTCATATAATATGTTTTAATACGCTTAAAACCAATTGATTCTGCTAGTTCAATTGAATCATTTACTAAATTAATTTTTGTGCTTTTTTTACTTCTAATGTCTTGAATATTCAAGAAGAATTCACCATTATTCCTTAATAATTCATAAGTGTTCTTTAGTAGTTTATATAAAAACTCATTCTTCCATACATCATATTCAGGATATTTGATATAGCTTTGATTAGGGTCATCTGAATATTTCTCACACGAAAAATATGGTGGCGAAGTAATTGCCATATCTACTTTTCCTAAATATTCTTGAAATTTCCAATTTTCTAATATTTCTTCAAACGGTGTTGGATGTTCTGCTTTTATCAATTCTATGTTACTGTTACTAATGTTTTTGTTCCAATAATAAACTAATTCTTCATATCTGTTATAAATACTCGAATTTACATCTGTACCTAGAAAAGTTAATTTATCTAATCTTTTCATTGAACTAAAAGCCATTGCAGCTGTTAATCTACCACCCCAACCTAAACATGGATCTAAAATAGTTAAATTTTTATTTCTTCCTTTTCTAGAATAAAAATTATTTATTAGCCACTTTGCAACCCCAACTGGAAAATTCTGTACCGGTTGATTACCATTTACCAATCTTGTTCCTTCTATTATAAAATTAGATAATTTTGGATTTGAACCATCTTCATTGAATTTAAACCTGTTTTTTAATAGTATAGCATCAAAATTTGTTTTAAATATTTCTTCATTCAAAAACTGTGTTGCAATACTAACTCCTTTAGTATTTTTTGAAAATACCATTTCTGGAAAAAAATGATTAACTGGTATAGTCAAATGTCGATTATATTTTATTATACCAGAGCCAAAGTTTGTATCTTTATTCAATATAAATTTTATTAGTCTAGGCGTAAATAATTCTGTTTCATCATTGTATATCATTTTTTTTAATCCATCAATAATTTCTTTTTCAGTCATTTTTCCTGCATACAAATTACAACCTGAAAGCAATTTATTTAATATATAAATTCTTACTTGCTCTCTATTACTTTCATATTTTTGGAGTGGCATTGAC
>CAIWET010000331.1 GCA_903911805.1 uncultured Ignavibacteria bacterium
CAAAAATAAATAAAAATTTATATTTTTAATGTTTGTTTATATTCCTAAAATTCGTAATTTTACTTAAGTTTAAATTAAAATTGAAGTGATATTATGTTATATAAATATAACGATGAAGAAGAGCAACTTCCACCATTAACTGAGGAATTGATTGAATTGATTCAAGGGCAGACCAATTTCATTTCAAATGCCTCTAATATGGCATCTCTGATTTTTTACAGTCTTAAAGATTTGAATTGGGCTGGATTTTATATGCTTTCTGGCGATGAATTGATTTTGGGACCTTTCCAAGGAAAACCTGCTTGCCAGAAAATTGACTTAGGCAAAGGAGTTTGCGGTTCATCTGCAAAGAATCTAAAACCAATTTTGGTAAATAATGTTCACGAGTTTCCAGGCCATATCGCCTGCGACCCAATGTCAAGATCTGAAATGGTTGTTCCAATTATATTTAAGCAAAAATTGATTGGAGTTTTAGATATCGATTCTCCAATTTTCGATAGATTTACTAATTCTGATTTGGAATTAGCCGAAGATATGATAAGTATAATTTTAGAAAATTCTGATATTGAATCAATTTCTAATTATTATGCATAAAAAGATAATTTTTATATTAATCTTTTTAATAAATTTTAATGCTTTTTCGCAGATTAAAATCAGCGAACTTATGCCTTCGCCCAAAACGAATGAGCCTGAGTGGATTGAATTTTATAATAATTCAGACAATCTTATCAATTCTAAAAGTTGGCAATTATCAAATTATAATTCAAGAAAGCAACTTCCTGAATTTAACTTTCAACCTCATAAATTCACTGTTTTAACCAAAGATACAATTCTTCTAAAAACTTTAAGAAAAGTTCCAGAAAGTGCTATTTTAATTCAATTTCTAATTCCTTCATTGCATAATGGAGCAGATACTATCTCGATTTTCAATAGTGATTCTATTAAGCAAGATTGCTTGATTTATAATTCTTCCTGGACTTCCACAGGAATATCTTTGGAAAGAATTGATTATGATGCTTCAGCAGAAATTCGAGCAAATATTGGCAAATGCTTGGATAAGGACAGTACTACAATAGGAAGAATAAATAGCATTTCATTAAAAGACCATAATTTTATTGTTGATGTAAAAAATGATTCAACAATTTTAATAAAAAATATTGGTAAAAGAAATCTAGAATCAATCAAAATCTCAGCGAAATATAATAGAATCGATGAAAATCAAAGCTCGGAAGATTCTTTGCATTTAATTGCTCTGATAAACCAAATGGATTCTGCATTTTATGTACCTAATTTTGCAAATCTAAGAGAAAAACCAATTTCAGATGGACTTTATGAATATTTAATAACATTGAGTTATTCAGCGTTAGACACTACAATTGAAATATCGAAGAAATTGTATTTTTATAAATCATATTCTTATGGAAAATTATTAATAAATGAATTTTTGCCCAATCCAACTGCTAATAATGGTGAGTTTATCGAAATATATAACACTACAAAAGATACAATTTACTTAAGAAATTACCAAATTACTGGGAAAGATTCTAAAGAACAAAAAGACAGCATTTTGATTAATTGTCTGAACTGCTTTATTTCACCAAAAGATTATTTTGTTGTTACAAACGATACATCGTTATTTACAAAATACCCAGAATTGAAAAATTCAAAAAGAGCTTTTTATAAAAAATCAACATTTAGCTTAAGCACTACAAAAGACCATATTGGAATTATCGATTATAATGGTCAATATTTGGATACATTGAATTATACAGATGATTGGTATAATTCAGTTATGACCTCGACAAAAGATATCAGTATTGAAAAGAAAAGCAAAACGAAATCTTCAAATGACATAAATATTTGGATTGCTTCAAAAGATTCGAGTGGAGCTACTCCTGGCAGAGTTAATAGCTATAACATTGAAGAAACAGATAGCGTTAGTGACTCAGGATTAATAAATATTAATCCCAATCCATTTTCCAGAAACAGCCAATTTGCCAATGGTTTAATTGAAATTAAAGCAAAAAAATCTATTAAAGAAATTAAGCTGATAATTTTAAATACGTCAGGACAGGAAATTACTCAATTAATACCAAGATATTTTGGCAGTTTAGAAGTAACAAGTAGCTGGGATGGAAGAGATAAAAATTCAATTTTACAAGATATTGGACCATATATTTTAATCGTCCAAATCAAATACCACGACGATTCTGAAGAAAGCTACAAAAAATTAATAGTTATTGGAGAATAGGGAGTTAAACTGGTCTCTTTTTTATTAGTCCACCTTTAACGTCTTTTATAGATTGCTGGATTATAAAAGCATCTGGATCAATAGCATCTATTTCATTTAATGTTTTATTTACTTCAATTCTTGTTACAACAGAAAATAGAATATCCCTGCGGTAATTATGCTCAGCATATTTGCTTTTAGAAAGGTAAACAGTCGTAGCTCTTCCCATTTTTTCTTGCAAAGCTAACCTTATTTCTTCGTGCTTAGGACTTATGATAGTTAGCCCTATATATTCCTCAATACCAGTAATGATAAAATCTGCCATTTTAGCAGCAGAAAAATAAATCAAAATGGAATACATTGCAGTTTCGATATTAATAATTAAAGCAGATAAAGTGAAAAGAATTATATTGAAAGTCGTGATAAAATCGCCGACAGTTGTTCTGAATTTTCTGCTAAATACTATTGCGATATTTTCAGTACCATCAATAACTGCACCGCCACGAATTGACAAACCAATTCCAATCCCAAGAAAACCTCCACCAAATACTGCTATTAAAAGTCGATCTTGAGTAATTGCCGGAATGGTAATAAAATGAACTAAAATTGAGAGTGAAATAATTGCTAATATACTCTTTACCAAAAATATATTTGAATTTTGCTTAAAGCCAATAAATAATAATGGGATATTGATTAAAACAATCAGAAAAGATAAATCAATCCCAGTAACTTGGTTAGTGAGCAATGAGATTCCCATTGCTCCTCCATCAATAAAATTATTTGGTAGAAGAAAACCTTTAAGTCCAATCGAAGCAGAAAGAATACCAAGAGCAATAAGCAATATTTCCTTCAGTTTTCTCATTGTTGAGTATTATTATCTCTAAGCATTGATTGAACAATTGCTGGAACAAAATCGCTAACATCTTGGTTGTATTTCGCTAATTCTCTGATAATTGAAGAATTGAGATAAGTATATTTTTCGTGAGGCATCATAAAAACTGTCTGAATTTCAGCAATTTTTCGATTCATCAAAGCCAATTGAAATTCATATTCAAAATCAGTCATTGCTCTAACGCCACGAATAATGCAGATTGCATTTTTCTTTTTAGCAAAATCTACAATCAAACCACTGTGAGTTTCTACCACAACGTTTGTTAAATGCTTTAGGCTCTCAACAGCCATAAGATATCGTTCATCTGCTGAAAAAAGCGATTGTTTTTTTGAGTTAATCCCCAAAACAACAATCACTTTGTCATACATCATCGCCGAACGTTCAATAACATCGATATGCCCTAAGGTAATCGGGTCGAATGTGCCGGGATAAATCGCAATCTTTTCCATTATAGTACTTTGTAGCCTTTGTCTTCAATTGCACTTTTAACAGCAGCCAAATCAAAGTTTCCTTCGAGATATGCAGCATTATCTGTTAAAACAACTTCAGAATTTGTAACGCCTTCAACAGCTGAAATAGCTTTTTTTACATTCATAACGCAATGATTGCAAGTCATTCCATCAATTAAGATTTTTGTTCTTTGATCTTCCATTTTTTTTATCCTTTTTTTATCAAAATTTGGTTTACCATATTTTCTAAATACTGACATCAGTAATAGAATTAAAAAAATTCCTATTATACTCCATTCAAAAAGACTTCTCTCAGCACCGTGATGGTGGTGTTGATGTTCCAATCTCAAATTAGCAATAAAATCAATATTCAATAAAGCAAATATCCAATTTAGTAAATAACCAAAAGCAATTGAAGAAAAGCTTATGATTAATACAAAAAGAACTGCTGTTTTTTTGCCTAATGTTTTAGTGATAATTGAGAGTGAAGCTGCGTTCGTTGCTGGACCAGTTGCCAAAAACACAAAAGCTGCTCCAGGTGAAAATCCTTTTAACATCAAACTTATAGCAATTGGTATTGAAGCTGTTGCGCAAACGTACATTGGAATTCCAATAGCTGCTAATATAAGCATCCCAAGAATTCCATCAGTTATTCCAAACTCCGAAAAGAAATTTTCAGGCACGAAATAAGTTATCAGTCCGGCAATAAGCAATCCAAAAATAAATTGTTCTGTTATGTCATCTAAAAATTCGATATATGCATATCTAAACGTTTTTAATACTCTTTTGAAAAAGCTTAGATTTGGGTCAATAGTATATTCATCAACTGCAATTATCCTTTGTTCATCGTGTTCGTCTGTTTTAATTTTGGTTGTTACCCATCCACCAAAAATACCCATTATAAAAGCGGCAATTGGACGGAATATAGCGAAAACAGGACCTAATAATCCATAAGTTGCTATCATCGAATCCACTCCAGTTTGAGGAGTAGATATCAGAAACGAAACAACAGCACCTTTAGATGCTCCATTTTTGGAGATATATACTGCTGTAGGAATAACTCCACAAGAGCATAATGGTAATGGTACTCCAAGCATTGCTGCTTTGATAACTGACCAAATATTATTTTTTCCTACGTGTTTGGTAATCATATCTTTTGTAAAAAAAAGATTGAAAAGTGCAACAAAAAACAAACCTAACATTAGATATGGAGCCATATCATAAAATAGATTTTGAGTTGCGTTGAATATTCCAAAAAATGTATCCATAAATTAAAATAATCCAAGGGTGAATTTTGCCTCTTCGGTTAGTCTGTCCTTGTCCCACGCTGGTTCAAAAGTTAGCATTACTTTGCAGTCTTTAACTTCGTCAATCATTCTGATTCTATCCTGAACTTCAACCGGGATTCCTTCTGCTTCGGGACAATTTGGAGCAGTAAGAGTCATCAAAACAACAACTTCTGCTTCTTCTGTAATCTGTATATCATAAATCAATCCTAAATCCCAAATATTTACTGGAATTTCTGGATCAAAAACTTGCTTAATCGCATTTAAAACTTTGAGCATCAATTGCTCGCGCTGTGTTGGCATCAACATATATTTTTACTCCGTAATTGCTGTTTCTTCACTATTTTCAAGTGCCTGTTTTAATGTATGCCAAGAGAGAGAGGCACATTTAACTCTCGCTGGGAATTCTCTAACGCCTGCAAAAACTGCCAATTTGCCTAATCCCTCGAAATCAACTTCTGATTCGGGATCAGATGTTACTATGTCGTGAAATTCTCCAAAAAGCTTTTTTGCGTTGTCTAAAGATTTGCCTTTAATCAAAGTAGTCATAATTGAGCCAGATGCTTTAGAAATAGCACAGCCATTTCCGGCAAATGTTACATCTTCAATTATATCATCTTTAATTTTTAAGTAAACTGTAATCTGATCACCACAAAGTGGATTATGCCCTTTTGCGTGAAAATTAAAATCTTCTAAAATTCCAAAATTTTTCGGATTTTTATTGTGATCTAATATTACCTGTTGGTAAAGTTCATCTAAATCATTCATTTATGTTATAGTCTCTATAATCAACAAATTTAAGAATATAGAAACGTAATTTATAAGATATAATTTTTATTTTTTGAGTATTAATCGTATTTATCAACTTTTCTAAAAATCTTTCTTTTGCCTTCATTTATTATTTGCTAAAAAAATCTATAAAATTTACTTAAATTTGTACTCGAAAGATTTTCAATTTTTTGAAATATTAATATGAAATTAAAACATATCCTTACATCCCAACAATTCACCGTACCGGTGATAATGGAATTATTTGAGCGTACTAGATTTATGAAGCAAATAGTAGCTCGTGGTGGCACTTCAGATTATAGCAATAAAATTCTTACTAATTTATTTTATAAACCATCTACCAGAACCAGATTTTCATTTGAATCTGCAATATTCCGTTTAGGTGGAAAAGTTTTATCAACCGAGCAAGCCAATGAATTCTCTTCAGAAATTAAAGGCGAAATGCTGGAAGATACAATTAGAATTACTGGTAATTACTGCGATGCAATTGTAATTCGCTCCCACGAAGAGGGAGGAGCCAAAAGAGCTGCAGAAGTTTCTTCAGTGCCAATCATTAATGCTGGTGACGGCTCTGGCGGTCAACATCCAACTCAGGCATTACTAGATTTATATACTATTTACGATGAATGTAAAACTTTAGATGGGCTTTCAGTTGCAATTATTGGAGCTTTGGATCAGGGAAGAACAGCACGTTCATTAGCATATCTATTGAGTAAATTCGATAGAATTAAAATTTACTTTATTGCTCCGGATGAATTGCAGATTAAACCAGATATTCTTGCTCACCTTGATGAAAAAGGAATTGCTTATGAGCTTTCTAATTCAACAGATAAAATCATCAATAAAGTTGATGTTGCTTATCAAACAAGAATTGACAATGAAAGAATTTACGATCAAAAAATCGATTTAAATCAATATAATATCGATGCTGAAGTTCTTAAAAAAATGAAACAAAACTCAATTATAATGCATCCACTTCCACGTTCAGTTGAAATTTCCCACGAAATTGACAGCGATCCAAGAGCAGCTTATTTCCGTCAGGCGGAGAATGGACTATATGTTAGAATGGCATTATTAACTATGTTATTTGATAAATAAAAACTTTATTCCAACAGATTAAAGAAAGACAGGTCTAAGACCTGCATCTACAAATACCAATTTCATTATACTTTATCTTGAAGTCCCTCCCTTTAAGGGGAGGGATTTAGGGTGGGGTAAGGCGAAAACGTTCCATTTACGTGAAGAAACACACCCCCTGCCCCCATCTTGATAGGGGGGGATTAAGAGAAAGATGGATTCCTCATTTCATTCGGAATGACACCACGAAATTTGCTGAACCAGATCCTTCGCTTAGCTTAAGGATTACGGCATTATTTTGAATGCTTCGCATTCACTCAATCAGGGATGATTGAGCTACTATACTTTATTTTCAAGTCCCTCCCTTCAAGGGGAGGGATTTAGGGTGGGGTAAGGCGAAAACGTTTCATTCACGTGAAGAGACACACCCCCTGCCCCCCTCTTGATAGAGGGGGGAATAAGAGAAAATCTACTTCTTCAAGTCCCTCTCTTCAAGGGGAGGGATTTAGGGTGGGGTAAGTGGTGGTTGTTTTTTCTAACCCAGATACCGCATCAAGTGCGCCATGACATTATGATAAATAAAAAAAAAGACAGGTCTAAGACCTGTCTCTACAAATATAAAATCTCAATATTTAAAATTAATCTATATTTTCGATAATCATTGCTGAAGCTTCGCCACCACCAATGCAAAGAGTGGCCAAACCGTATTTTTTATTATATTTTTTCATCGCATAAATTAATGTAGCTAAAATTCTGCCACCAGATGCACCAATTGGATGACCTAAAGCAATTGCTCCACCGTGAACATTCACTTTTTCATGTGGAATGTTCAATTCGCGAATTGCAGCCATTGGAACAACTGCAAAAGCTTCATTAATTTCAAATAAATCAATGTCTTCGATTGCAATTCCAGCTTTTGCGCAAACTTTTCTGATTGCTTCAACTGGTGCAGTTGTAAACCAGTTTGGATCTTGTGCGTGACTTACGTGAGCAATTATTTTTACTAAAGCTTTTTTGCCTAATTCTGCTGCTTTTTCTTCGGAAGTAACAACTAAAGCGGAAGCGCCATCATCAATTGAAGATGCGTTTGCTGCTGTGATTGTTCCATCTTTTTTGAATACTGGTCTTAATGATGATACTTTTTCAAACATTACTTTTTCTGGTTCTTCATCTTTAGAAATTGTTACTGAACCCTTTTTGCCTTCGATTACAACAGGAACGATTTCGTTGTCATAAGAACCATCTTTTTGAGCTTCTAATGCTCTTTTATATGAAGTTACAGCAAAATCATCTTGAGCTTCTCTTGGGAAGTTGCAATCTGTTGCACAAAGTTCGCCAGCGATTCCCATATGAGTTTGATTATAAACATCCCATAAACCATCGTGAATCATTAAGTCAGTTAATTCGCCATTTCCCATACGGTAACCATTTCTAGCACCTTTTAGAATATATGGAGCATTGCTCATTGATTCTTGGCCACCAGCTACAATAATTGATGCGTCACCGCATTTAATTGCTTGATCTGCAAGCATAACTGCTTTAAGTCCGCTACCGCAAACTTTATTGATTGTCATACAAGCTACGCTCTTTGGTAAACCAGCATAAATTGATGCTTGACGAGCTGGTGCTTGACCAACTCCACCTTGGAGAACGTTACCCATTATTACTTCGTCAACTTGTTCTGGAGTAACGCCTGCTCTAGAAACTGCTTCTTTAATTGCTATAGCTCCTAATTGTGGAGCTGATAATGTAGAAAGTCCACCCATAAATGCGCCAATTGGTGTTCTAACTGCTGATAAAATTACACTTGCCATAATTTCCTTTATTCTTATAAAAATATTCAATAATATATTTTGAAAAATAACGATATTTGAGTTGTAATATTGGATATTGTTTGAAATGTTTAATGCCAATAAATTCTTCTTATAAATCATCAAAAATTTACTTTTATATAAATGATTTGTTG
>CAIWET010000332.1 GCA_903911805.1 uncultured Ignavibacteria bacterium
AAAATAATTTATTATTTACTTGAATAATTTTTACAGTTGCTGTTTCATCTAATCTTGTTATCTCAATTTCTTTTAACTTTGATAATGATTCATCTTGATTGATAATTTTACCTTTATTTTTAAGAATTGCAAATCCTTTTCTCAATGGAGCTAAAGGCTCTAATGAAGTAAAATGAGAATTAAGGTATTTAACTTTTTTGCTATTGTTTTGAATTGTTCGATTGATTGATTGGTCAATATTGCTTTGATAATCATCAACTAATTGTTTAAAAGTGTTGATTTTATCTTTTACTGACCTAAAAGCGTAAGATGTCAAATAATTATTAATATCTTTTTTGTAATTATTAATTATCAACTCTAACTTAGATTTTAGATTATCAGGAATTTTTGATAAATTATAAATCAAGTCTTCAGCAGTATTTGCAGTAACAATTTCGGCAGCAGCTGTTGGCGTTGCGGCTCTAAGGTCAGAAACAAAATCAGCTATTGTAAAGTCCGTTTCGTGACCTACAGCAGAAATAATTGGAATTTGACAGTTGTATATGGCATTAGCAACAATCTCAGTGTTATAAGCCCATAAATCCTCAATAGAACCACCACCGCGTCCAATAATTAAGACTTCAGCAGGAGTTTTAGATAATTCTTCAATTGCTTTAGCAATGTCTTCTGCTGCACCAACACCTTGAACTAGAGTAGGTCTGAAGTAAACAGTAGCTAACGGAAATCTTCTTTCAATCGTATGTTTTATATCTTCAACAGCTGCACCAGTTGGTGAAGTAGAAACGCCAATATGTAAAGGTAATTTTGGAATGCTCTTTTTAATGTCATTATCGAAATAACCAGCTTCTCCCAGTTTTCTTTTAAGTTCTTCATATGCTAAATATAAATCACCTAATCCAGAAGGAACCATGCTTGTTACTTCAATTTGATAATTTCCTCTTGGAGCATAAACAGTAATATTACCAATGATAGTTACTTTCATTCCATCTTTAGGAATAAAAGTTAGAGGTCTGAATTTCCACATAGTACACGAAATTACAGCATTTTCATCTTTTAGATTGAAATATCTGTGTCCACTTGAATGTGGCTTAAAATTTGATATTTCGCCCTTAACAGCAATAGAAATAAAGTTATCTTCCAATAACATTTTAATATTACCTGTAAGTTCGGTGACTGATTGGATATTTGAATCTTCGCTTTTCATATTAGTTCCAGATTTTTAATCCTTCAGTTTCTCTATCTTTAAGAAAATCAATATATTCATTGCATTTATCTTGAATTTCCTGAAATGTATCCATTACAACAATTTGTTGCCTTAAATGTGAAGCACCAAATAAACCTTTAAGGTATCCAGAATAATGTTTTCTTGTTTCGTTAATAGCTCGTTTTTCGCCTTTATACTTGATTGTTAATTCCAAATGTTTTAATGCAACTGCAATTCTTTCTTCGTATGTTGCTAATGGCAATAACTCGCCTGTTGCTAAATAGTGTTTTATTTCTCTAAAAATAAAAGGATTACCTATTGCAGCACGTCCAACCATTACAGCATCGCAACCAGTTTCATCAAAAGCTTTCTTTGCTGATTCAGGAGAAATTATATCTCCATTTAAGATGACTGGAATTTTGATTATATTTTTAACTTTCTCAATCCAGCTCCAATCTGCAAATCCAGTCATTCCTTGTTCTCTTGTTCTACAATGAATTGTAATAGCCTCAGCACCATTATCTTCAGCTATTCGAGCTGCCTCTAATATGTTAATCGAGTTTTTATCCCAACCTATACGAGTTTTAATGGTTACTGGTAATTTTGTTGCATCTTTTGTTGCTTTTAGAATTTCGCCAAGTCTATCCAAATCTTTTAAAAGAGCAGCACCAGCTGAATGATTTACAACTTTTTTAACCCAACAACCAAAATTAATATCCAAAAAGTCAGATCCGCTTTCTTCAACAGCTTCAGCTGATTGTGCCATAGACTCTGGATTTCCTCCAAAAATTTGAACAGCTACTGGATGTTCTGCATCTTCAATTTTCATTTTTTCAAATGATCTTTTAGAATCTCTTATAATTGCTTCGGAAGCTATAAATTCAGTGTATACAATGTCGGCACCCATTTCTTTTGCTATTAATCTATAAGGTAAATCAGTTACAGATTCCATTGGGGCTAAAAGAATG
>CAIWET010000333.1 GCA_903911805.1 uncultured Ignavibacteria bacterium
GTCTATGAATATATTTGTAACTAAAACCTATATTTTTACAAGCCTATCAAATTTTCTTTTATCGCGTAGCGATTTGATAATGGCAACACAAATAAATTATCTTCTTTTTTACCCCATTAGGGGTTTTATTTATTCCCTACGGGAAAATCAAGAATTTTGCTTGCTTTCGTATTACCATTATTTAATCCCTACGGGATTTTTTTTTTTCTTATCAGATGTCAGACACCTCAAAGGTGTCGGACATCTTTTTGGATTACAATTTAATAAACTTCTCAAATCTATCCCCAATCCTAATAAAATACACTCCAGGAGAAAGATTGGAAACATCAATCTTGAAATTCCCCTCCTTAGCAATGAGGGGCGTCAAACCTGAAAGGTTTGACGGGGTGGTCTTCTCTCCGAAGATGTTGAAGATTTCGATTTCGTCCATAAGGGCAGGTTTAGAACCTGCCCCTACGTTTATAATAATGTAATCACTTGCGGGATTGGGAGAGATAGATAATGATAATTGATTAGGTACGGCATCAATGTTAATTGATGTTGGATCTTTATAAGTAATTTCAATTTTGAACCCAATAAAAATTTTGTACTTTTCATTCACATAGAAAAATGCGTCATACTTTGAATTAATCCAACTACCATTTTTAAAATCTTCAGAAATACCTTTTAATAAATTTCCGTTATTATTGTAATTATAAGAAAATCTTTTTTCATTTTGCCATTGATTATCTTTAAAAACTTCACCAGAGTAAGAAATTTTATTACCAATTGTGTCATAATTTGTTGTATATCTTGAAGAGTTTTCCCATTGGTCAAATACGAATTTTTCTACTAATTCAATTTTAACATTACCTTTTAAATCATACGAATATGTATTTCTATTATATAACTCCCATTTTGAATTGTATAGTATTTCTGTTGTTCCTTTTATTCGTTTTCCATTTGTGTCATACAAATAAGTTGAATGATATGCTTTATTAACATTATCATAATAATAGCCATAAGATTCATATAAATTATCATTTTTATCAAATGTATTAGTTCCTTTGCTAAAAACTACCCATTGACCTTCTTTGAACTTCTCAGAAATGTAAATTATTAAATTACCATTATTATCGTATGTATTTGTATTCTTATTAATAAAAACCCAATCTCCGTTTACATAAACTTCTGATAAATCTTCTAATATTTTATCCTTTGTGTTATAAATATATGATTTTCTATTTGAATTTACCCAACTATTATTAGTATAATTTTCTAATAATTCTGTTAATAAATTTCCTTTAGAATCATAAGAATAACTATATTTATAAGAAGGAATCCAACTATTATCAATATAAGTTTCATTTAAAGTTGAAAGTTTGTTTCCTTTAGAATCATAAGTATAGCTATTTTTTTCATAATTTTCCCAAATTCCATTATTCAATTGTTCGCATAATTCATTTACCACAAAACCATTAGAATTATATGAATAACTAAATCTTTGATCAATTCCGTTTACTTTATAAACTAAAACTGTTGAAATATCCTCAGGTATATTTAGAATCTGATTTTTCTTATATTTTTGAACTTGAGCAAAAGAAGATGTTGAAATAGTAAATAATATTATCAAATTTAAAACTAATAATCGTTTCATTTCCTGCTCCAAATATTTTTATTCATAACAATAACCAAAATTACAAAATATTTTAATATAAAGCAAGAAAGATTTTGCAAAATTTAATTATAATA
>CAIWET010000334.1 GCA_903911805.1 uncultured Ignavibacteria bacterium
AAATATAATTTAATTATAATGCTTAGATAGGTATTTACTGTAAATAAAATAACTTAAATACCAATCAACAAAATTAGGATCTTTTCCTGTGGTAAAATATTCAACAATTTTGTTTTTGATAAATTTCGAGTTTATTATATCATTATTAGTAAAAAAAGTTGAATTCATTTCATCAAATATCAAAGGTTTAAGCTTTTGTAATACTTTATTTTGATTTTCATCAGCTTTTGGTGAAGAAACAAATTTATATATTTTTGTGTAAATCTTTGATTGTAATGTATTGAATGAATATGGATGAGTTATATCACCTTTTACTAATGGAAATTTTGTGAGTATTGGTGAATTATTTTCAATAAGCATTTTAAACATTTTTGAATTTAATCGATAATCTAATTTTAAATTAAAATTCAAATCAAAAATTACTTTTTGTTGATATGGAGTTATCACTTTAGCAAAATTATCTGTTCTGCTTTGCTCAATTCCTGTATAATTTGGTAGTTTTGTTTTTATTGAAAGTAAATCAAGCCAGTTTTCGAAACCAAATTCATTTAAATCTGGCATTATTTCTAATGTTTCAGATATTTGGTCTTTAGTTGATTGTTCTATTTTTGATTTTAGATCAGGATTAAAAATATCTGGGTAATTTACTTTGAGAGTTTTATGTAAGTTATTGATATTCTTATTAATTATGTCATTCTTTGAAAACAATAATCTATTAAATAAACCTCTACGAAGAATTTCTCCAAATCCACCATCAAGAATTGTTAAATTATTTTGATGCATTTCTGAATAATATGATTTTTGCAAGGTTTCTGTTGCTGGTGAAGTTGCCGAAGTAGCAATACAAAAATCTTCAACTAATTTATAGAAGTTAGAATCTTCTATATTGTTTAAGTCTGAATTATAAATTTTATGATTTATATTAATTTCATTAGAAATTTTTTTTGCAATTTTAACATCTGGGTGATCTTGATATCCAAATGAATATAAATCCCAATTATTAATCTTTGACTTCAATAGAATAGCCAATAAGAGTCTAGAATCCATCCCACCTGAAAGTCCAAGTGTGATTTTATTATTGTCATTGCTCCCAGCTAATAATAATTGCTCTAACTTATTTTCAATTATTTCAGGCGAAGATTCAATTCTTTTTGGAAAATAGGGGGTAGCACTAAATTCGAATTTATTTTTGCTTAAATGAATTCTAGCATTCGCTGTTAATCTCTTCAATCCTTTAAATACACTTTTTTGATTGAATTGAACAGATAATGTAAATCTAGTTATAAAATTCTCAAAATCAATTTCATTACTTTTATTGAAATTTTTCAAAAATTCTGGTTTAGATGAAAAATATACTTCATCATTAATTTCAAAATAATGAATATCACGTGTTCCCAAAGCATCTGTAAAAATAAATAATTCATTTTCTATTGCTTGTATTCCTATAAAATGCCCATTTAGGTTTGAAATTATATTATTTTTAACATTTAGATTTAGTATATTTGTCCAATCTTTATGAGTTAAGTATCTAATATTTTCATCGTTAGAAATGGATGTCCCACAAATAATAAATTTATTGTCATAAATAATATTCTCTGCAATACCATCAGAAATTACTAAATAATTCTCATTTTGAATTTTGTATTTATATTTAAATGATTCAAATTCATTAAAATTTTTGATACCTGATTTGCTATATTTTCCTAAAATCCAACTCATTTGCTCCAATTCGGTGATTTACATTTTTTAGATATATATTTTTTGAAATTCGAAAAATCATTATAAACGTTAGTGAGTTTATTATCGTATTCTTTATGACAAGTTAAGCAGACTCCAACAGTGAGAATATTTTTTTGTTCTTTTAAATTAAATGGTCTTGCATTTTCTCTAGTCGAGTTTTTATTAGAACTTTCACTTAAAAACCCAATCCATGCATCTTCAGGTAAATTATCATTTTCTGACTTATTGAATTTTGGAATAAATGTTAATGAATTATTCTTAAATTCGAAAATCCCTCTACCATATCCAATTGCTGAAGGATCTAAATGGCAAGATTTACAAGTTCTTGATTCTTTAGAAATTGTGTGTGGAGATACTGGGGAGTACAATCTTAAAAAAGTATTTTCTTGCTCATTTTTTATACTTTTATTTAAATTAATAATCATTCCAGGTGAAAAAGTTGTAACTCTTTTTTCGTTTTGTTGATTCAAAATTCCCAAAGTTGGATAATCATTCAAAAATACTCCTTCGTGTTCAATCCAAGCTCCTTTTGTTTCTTTGTTCAAAATATTATCCCAACCAGCTGAATTTATATCAAAATTTGTATGACATCCAACACAATTTGGACTCCACTTAGTATGGCAAGTCTTACAATCAAGAGAATTGTGTCCATTTATATAATAACATTTATCGCTTTGAAAAGTTAATTTTGACTCTTTCATTGTAGATTTAGATATATATATTAAAGAATTTTCTTTTTTAAATACATTTGGATAAAAATATTTTGAATCACCAACAGAAACATTTAGATTTTTATTCGATAAACCTCTCAATGACATTATTAATTGTGTTTCATAATCAATTGAATTAAAATCACTTGATTTAATTTCATTAATGTTTTTAGGATGGCAATCACTACATTTGATTTTTACTTGTTCTTCCTTGTGGAAATATTGATTACCATCACCCATTAATTCATAAGAAATATGACAATCAACGCACATCATTCCAGCTTTATGATGAATATCTTCAGGCATATCTATAACTTTTCTGCCATCTAATAAATTATGAGAGTTTTGATTAAAATTATTATTAATGGATTCAGCTAATCCTTTATAATTTAAAGAGATTCTTCCAGATCTACTATGACATCCAAAGCAGTGATTATCATCTGTTTTAATACTAATATCTGGATGAAATTTTGTTACTTTATTATTTGATTTTAAAATATTCAATTTTAATAATTCTTGCTTTGCTTCTTCTAAATAATTCAAATGACAAGCTGAGCATCCACCTCCACGTGATAATTCACTAATTGTATCTGGCAAAATTTTATTATTTCCTAAGTGGCAACTTACACATAGGTTTCTCAAATGCAAATCAGATGGGGAAAAGAGTAAATCTGCTACTTTGAAATGATGATTTAGTGCATTAATTTCTCCAAAAACCCATTTATCAACTGAAATTACTCCTGATATTGAATTCATTAAACTATTAGAAACTCTATTTGAAATATCTTTATGGCAATTTGAAGCTCCGCAGGTTTTTTCAGTCACATCTAAATTTGAAGGAATCAAAAGCATTCCTAAGTGTGCAATTTCTTTAATTGTACTTTTATTGTTTCCTAAGTGGCAAGACGAACACCCAATTGACTCAGGATTATGTGAATCGGATAATCCTTTAACTCCAGAATGACAATTCAAACAACCTTCAGGCTTTCCACTAATTAATTTAATTTTTTCATTATTCTGTGATAAATATTGAGAATAATTCAAAAAATTGATATTGATTAATTTAGATATTGATTGAAATTCAAATTTCCAATTTTCACCTCT
>CAIWET010000335.1 GCA_903911805.1 uncultured Ignavibacteria bacterium
AAATATAATTATAATAATTCATTAATATATCCCAATCCAGCTGGGGATTATATTAATATATATGTAGCGGCAGGTTCTAAACCTGCCCTCGAAAATCAAGGAATTGAGATTTATAATATATTCGGAGAGAAGACCACCCCGCCAAACCTTTCAGGTTTGCCACCCCTCCTTGCTAAGGAGGGGATTATAAAGATTGATATTTCTAATCTTGCTCCAGGTGTTTATTTCATCAAAATTGGTGATAAATTCGAGAAATTTGTTAAGATTTAATGGAATGATGGGGTCCACCTTTGTGAGGTGGGCTCCATCTTGAAATTGGCTACGATACGATGCTACACATCTCTTAAGCCAACGGCTATTTTGGGTGGCTACCAAATAAAAAAAATCCCACTCTTTTTTTTAAAAGTGGGATTTTTTTTATTAAATCTAAATAATTATCTTATTTATTTGCTTTGATTTTTTCTGTTAATTGTGGTAATACTGTAAATAAATCGCCAATAATACCATAATCGCACATTTTGAAAATTGGAGCTTCTTTGTCTTTATTGATAGCTAAGATAAATTTAGAGCTGCTCATTCCAGCTAGGTGCTGAATTGCTCCAGAAATACCGCAAGCAATATATAAAGTTGGAGAAACTGTTTTACCAGTCTGCCCTACTTGTTCACCGTGTGGTCTCCATCCAGCATCAACTACAGCACGTGAAGCGCCTACTGCTCCACCAAGTAATGAAGCCAAATCTTCGATTAAATTATAATTTTCTGGGCCTTTGATTCCTCTTCCACCTGATACGATAATATCAGCTTCGAGAACGTCAAGTTTGCCTTCGTTTTTAGCTAAAGAAGAAACATACACCTTTTTATCAGCGGCATTCAAAGCAACTGCTTTATCTGTAACTGATACTGAGGTTGCATCCTGTTTAACAGCAGTAAATACGTTTGGTCTTAATGTTAAAACTTTTGTTCCAGTTAATAATTTCATTTTAGAAATTGCTTTACCAGCATAAATTGGCTTTTTAACGATTAATTCTGCGCCATCGTATTCAAAATCAATACAATCAGAAACGTAAGCTGCTGCAATTTTAGTAGCAACTCTTGGAGCTAATTCCAATCCTCTTGCATTTCCAGAGAAAAGTACTAAATCAGGTTTTACTTCACCAATTACTTCATTTACAGCATTTGCAGCTAAAGTTGAAGAATAATCATTTAATAAATCTGATTTAATATTAATTACATTTGATAATCCAAATTCACCAGCAAAAGCTAATTGCTCTGCACTTGCATTGATTGCAACACCAACAACGTTTTCGCCAGCAGTTAATCTTTTTGCTGCAGTAATAACTTCATAAGAAGTTCTTTTCAATGAGTCATTATTAGCTTCTAAAAATACTAGTATTTTATTCATTTTTTTCTCTCCTTACTTCTTAATTATATTACTTTTGCTTCTTCGTGCAATAACTTAACTATTTCTGCAATATCAACTTCGCTATCGGTAACCAATTTACCAATTCTCTTCTTAGAAGGCATTTCTAAACCAACGATTTCTACTCTAGCTGCAACTTCAATTGCTGCTACTTCTTCGATTGGTTTTGATTTTGCTTTCATAATGTCTGGTAATTTAGGATAACGTGGGTCATTTAAACCTTTTTGAGCAGAAATGATGCAAGGTAAAGTAGAAGAAATAACTTCTTTTCCGCCTTCTACTTCTCTTTCGGCTGTTACGTTTGTACCTTCGATAGTTAACTTGGTTACAACAGAAACTGAAGGCATATTCAATAATTCACCTAAAGTTGATGGCATTTGCAATGAATCGTAATCTACAGATTGCTTACCAAGTAAAATAATATCAGGATTTAGTGTTTTTGCATAATTTGCTAAGTTTTCAGCAGTAAAGTATGAATCGTAATTGTCGTCAGCAGTTTTAATTATCACTGCTTTATCTACTCCCATAGCCAAAGCGGTTCTTAAAATATCTTTAGAAACTTCAGTACCTAAAACTACGCAAGTTACGGTACCACCATTTTTTTCTCTTAATCTTAAACCTTCTTCGATAGCAATTTCATCGTAAGGATTAACTACAAATTTGATTCCGGTATTATCGATAGTTTTACCGCCTGAGGCGACGATAATTCTAGAAGCTGTATCAGGAACTCTTGAGATACAAACTAATATATTCATTAAATACTCCATTTATATAAATTAAAAATAATCATCATATTTTGGCCATAAACACTATTGAGCCATTGTAAGCATCCGTTTTTTGAACAACACAAGGAGGAATATTTACCAAGTGTTTTTCAGCAGGGAATGTCATTTTAAGTTCTTTACCTTCTTGCATTATAACTACCTTCACTAAAGTAGAATAAATAGAAGCATTTTTAGAACAGCAAATAATACTCCAAATCAGATTTGTTTTATTCAAATCTTTTGGAAAAGTTTGAACAAGCCTTCCGCCTTCTTTTTCATAGCTAGCAGAAATTTTAAACTCTTCCATCATCTTTGTTTTATCTTCTGAATACAATTTAAAATCAGACCCTGAAATAATGGCTTCACCAACTGATAGTCTGATTGAAATCACTCCACCACTCGGATTATAAAAGCAATAGCGAGTTTTACTTATTGTTTCTGCCATATTTCTTCACTGATAAATTTATAAACTAATCTTTTTTATTAAAAAGCTCTTCCTGACTAAGATCTACAGGAATTGAGTTATCTACTATATTGCCAGTTTCTGATTCATCGTCTTCATCACGAGTAACAGTTGTAATGTCGGCAATCTGATCTCCTTCTTCCAATCTAATCAATTTTACTCCCTGAGTATTTCTACCAATTGTTCTGATATCTTTAACAGGTTGTCTAATTAATATTCCATTATGAGTCATTACGATTAAATCTTCAGCATCTAGTGGAGAAATTATTCCAACAACTTTACCGGTTTTTTCGGTTACATTCATAGAAATAACACCTTTAGCTCCACGACGAGTTAATCTAAAGTCTTCATATTTTGTTCTCTTGCCATAACCTCTTTCGCCTACAACTAATACTTGAGCATCTGGGCGTCTAATAATAATCATTGAAATTACGTAATCGTCTCCTTCAAGAGTTATACCTCTTACTCCAGCAGTAGCTCTACCCATTGGTCTAACGTCTGTTTCTCTAAATCGACAAGCAATACCATTTCTTGTACCTAAGATGATATCATTGCTACCATCTGTAAGTCTAGCTGAGATTAATTTATCGTTATCGTGTAATAAAATACCGATTTTACCAGTTACTCTAACGCTTTCAAAGGCAGATAAACTAGTTTTCTTAATAACGCCTTCTTTAGTAGACATTACGATAAATTGGTCATCAGTGAATTCTTTTACTGTTAGATAAGCAGTAACTTTTTCTTCGCCATTCATTTGAATGATGTTAGCTAATGATCTTCCTTTTGCATTTTTGCTGCCTTCTGGCAAGTCATAAACTTTTACGCGATAAACTTGTCCGCCATCTGTAAAGAACATCAAGAAATGATGTGTAGAAGCCTGGAATACGTGTTCGATGAAATCGTCATCGTAAGTAGCGGCACCACTAGCACCTCTACCACCCTTATTCTGTCTTCTATAATTAGAAACAGGTGTGCGTTTGATAAATCCTTTATGTGAGATGCTTACGATAACTTCTTCGTTAGCAATCATATCTTCAATTGTAAAGTCCTGAGAATTATAAACAATTTCAGTTCTTCTTTCATCTTTATATTTTTTCTGTAATTCAGTCAATTCTTCGGCAATAATTTGCATTTGTAATTCTTTACTTGCTAAAATACCTTTCAATCTTTCGATTGTAACAAATAATTCTTTATATTCTGCATTGATTTTGTCTCTTTCCAAGCCTGTTAGTCTTTGCAATCTCATCTCGAGAATTGCTTTAGCTTGGATTTCTGATAAGCCAAAATCTATTCTGTAAATTTTCACTTGCAATTTTTGGATCGCGAGATTCTTTGATGAGTTTGATTACTTCATCAATATTATCCAATGCGATGATAAATCCTTCTAAGATGTGAGCTCTTTTTTCAGCGGCATCTAATTCGAATTGAGAACGGCGAATGATAACAACATTTCTATGAGCAATAAAATGATGAATCATATCTTTCAAATTGAGAACTTTTGGGCGATTATTTACTAATGCAAGAACGTTGCATCCAAAAGTAACCTGCATCTGAGTATGTTTGTAAAGATTATTTAAAACAACTACTGCTTCAGCATCTCTTTTTATTTCAATAACCATTCTGATACCGTCTCTATCGGACTCATCTCTTACGTCTGAAATACCTTCAAGAACTTTTGCTCTAACCAAATCAGCCATTTTTTCAATTAATGATGATTTATTTACCTGATAAGGTAATTCAGTTACAACCAAGAAATGTTTACCATTTTTTTGTTCTTCAGTATTTACTTTTGCTCTGATTACTACTCTGCCTCTACCAGTAAGGTAAGCTTCTCTAACTCCAGCATAACCATAGATTATACCACCAGTTGGGAAATCAGGGGCAGGAATTTTTTTGATTAAATCCTCAATTGTAATTTCTGGATTTTCGATATAAGCCAAGCAACCATTAATTACTTCATTTAAATTATGAGGAGGAATATTTGTAGCCATACCAACAGCGATACCACTGGTACCATTTACTAAAAGTGTTGGCAATACTGTTGGAAGAACGGTAGGTTCTTGCAAAGTATCATCAAAATTTGAACGAAAATCAACAGTATCCTTATCGAGATCTCTTAAAGTTTCTAAAGCAATATGAGACAATCTAGACTCAGTATAACGCATAGCAGCCGCAGAGTCACCGTCAACTGAACCGAAGTTCCCCTGACCATCAACTAAAGGATATCTAAGTGACCAATGCTGAGCCATTCTAACCATAGAGTCATAAACTGCTGTATCGCCATGTGGATGGTATTTACCAAGCACTTCACCCACAAGTCTAGCGGATTTTTTATGAGGTCTATTTGGAAGCATACCAAGATCTGCCATAGCATAAAGAATTCTTCTATGAACAGGTTTCATACCGTCTCTAACGTCCGGTAAAGCTCTAGAAACGATTACCGACATCGAGTAATCTAAGTACGAGCTTTTGATTTCGTCTTCTATTATAGTGTTAACTATTTGTTCTTTCAATAATGACATATTTTCATTTCAATAATTTAAAATCAAAGATTACAAATATACAAAATTTCAATGATTTAACACATATGTTTCGACAAAAAAGGTTGATTTTTTTACATTATTTTTTCAACAAAATATAAACAATTTATTGATTTGATTTAAAAGCAATTTCTTTTAAAATAATGTAATTAATAAATACTGACTTTTTGTAATATGAGCAATTTTGTAAATAAAAAAACCTGATTTTTAGAATTTTTCATTTCGAAATTTTTTCTTAAAATCAGGCTGTATATTTATCAAAGAATATTAACTGGTTTTTTTATCTTAATTTAAATGTTGATAAAGTTAAAATTGCTAATAATACAGCAATAATATAAAATCTTGCTACAATTTTGGATTCGTGGATTCCAGATTTTTCAAAATGATGATGCAATGGTGCCATTTTGAAGATTCTCTTTCCCTCTCCATATTTCTTTTTTGTGTACTTAAAATAATTTACCTGAATAATCACAGATAATGTTTCAGCAAAGAACACGCCACCTAAAACTGGTAATAAAAATTCTTTTTTAATCAAAATAGAAATTACTCCAATGGCTCCACCTAATGCTAAAGAGCCTGTATCACCCATAAAAACTTGAGCCGGGTATGAATTAAACCATAAAAATCCTAATGCTGAACCTACCAATGCAGCGCAGAAAATCACCAATTCGCCAGAACCTTTTAAATATATTTCTGTACCATTTGATGGAAAACCAATATTCAAATATTGAGCATATTGCACGTTTCCTGATAAATATGCCATAATTGCAAGAGCAAGAGTAGCAATTCCAACTGTACCTATAGATAAGCCATCTAAACCATCAGTTAAATTTACAGCATTTGAAGTAGCAGTAACAACAAACATTACAATTGGAATATAGAAATATCCAAAATTAAAACTTGCTTCTTTTAAAAATGGAATTGTTGTAACAGTATGAATTAAATAATAAGTATCTGAAAACAGTTGTGGGAAGAAATATATAACACACCCAATTATTAAGCCTATTGATAACTGCCCAACCAATTTATATCTACCCATCAATCCATTTGGCATTTTTTTGATTACTTTTAGATAATCATCAAGGAATCCAACCCCACCAAGCCAAATCGTGGTAATAAGTATCAAAATAATATAAATATTTCCAATATTTGCCCATAAAATTGTTGGGATAATAAGTGAAAACAGTACAATCAAACCACCCATTGTAGGGGTTCCAGCTTTCAAAGAATGATTGCCAACTTTTTGTAATTCTTGTTTTGCTTGTTCACCAATTTGCTTTTTCTTGAGAAATTTGATAATTTTTGGTGCAAAAATATAGCTCAATAAAAGAGCTGAAATCGCAGCAGCTGCTGCTCTAAAAGTAAGGTATTGGAAAATTCCAAAGCCAGGAGTTGAAAATGATTTGTGAATCCAGTCAAATAAATAATATAGCATAATACCAAAATCAATTAAACAAACAAAACTGAATTAATTTATAATATAAAAATACGAATTTCTTTTTTTATTTTTATTAT
>CAIWET010000336.1 GCA_903911805.1 uncultured Ignavibacteria bacterium
ATCCATATCCAGGTTTGAAATCTATGTGGCAAGGAATTACAAAATTATTCTTCTTAAAACAAGGCTGGCTCTTAGCTAAAAGCCAGCTCTCTGATATTTATACTACATGATTAGCTATCAAGAGGGGGTTAGGCGATGCACTGAGCTTGTCGAAGTGGGGTGTGTCGGTCGAGATTTTCAATATCTTCGGAGAGAAAACCGCCCCGTCAAACCTTTCAGGTTTGCCACCCCTCCTTGCTAAGGAGGGGATGATGAAGATTGATATTTCCAATCTTCCTGTTGGTGTGTATTTCATCAAAATAGGTGAAAAATTTGAGAAATTTGTAAAGATGTAAAAAATGATGGAGTACACCTTCAAGGTGGGCTCCATCTTGTTTTAGGGAAAGATTCCACCCCGTCATTTTGCTTTGCAAAATGCCACCCCTCAAGAGGGGAATTTTAAGATTGATATTTCTAATCTTCCTGTTGGTGTGTATTTCATCAAAATTGGTGAAAATTCGTTCAGGAGAACGAAAAAAAAGACAGGTCTAAGGCCTGTCTCTACAAAATTTAAATTCTTCTTCAAGTCCCTCACTTCCAGGGGAGGGATTTAGGGTGGGGCGTGACGATGTCGAATTTCTTATTTGTTTATCATAATCTTGTTCTGATAAATCATTTTTTCATCCGAATAAATTCTTAAAATATATACTCCTGAAATTGGTTTTATATTTATGAATGATGATTCAGAATTAAGACTTTCCGTATTTACAAATGAATTTCCTAATATATCGGACAATGTAATTCTCAATTTTTGATTTCTAAATTCTTCTGGTATTACAATTTTAAAATTACCATTGTTTGGATTTGGAAGAATTTTGAAATTATCAGAATTATTATCATCAATTGACAAGAAATAATCAAATATAACTTCGTTTGATGCAGGGGATTTACATTTAGTAGTTGGATCTACCACAACTGCATAATAAGTGCCATCCTCTGTTGGATAGAATATTTTGCCTGTTGAAATATTAACTAAATTTCCTTTTTTATACCAATAATTTCCAACATCCGCTGATGAAGTCAGATAATTTATACTTTTTGTAATAGTAGGCTTAACAGGATTTGGATTAACTGTAACTGAAATTTTTGCTGTATCAATAAAGCTTACAGAATTTTGAGAAACAATTAATGTCAATTCTCCATTGCCTAATTGATCCCAAATTACTTTAATTTTATCTGTTGATTGTGAGAGAATTTTTCCATTACTAATTGTCCAATTCGATGCCATTCCAACTACGTTATTTGTATATTCAATTGTATCACCTTGGCAAGCAGAATTTGAGCCTGTAAGCTTGGTAACAAAGTAATCGGTTAATTTTACAATTAAAACATTTGAATCGATGCAAGTTGTTTGAGAATTTTCTTTTCTTAAAGATACTTTTCCGCTTGTTGCATTTCCCCAATAAACTGTAACACTGCCTGCATTTTTATTCAAGATAGTTCCATTTTCAATTTTCCAGGTTAATGTTTCATTTGCTGCTACTGTATTGGAATAAGTAGAACTAGTTTTTTTGTAAGTATTCTCAGGACCTGCAATTTTTACATCTGGTAAAGAGTTAATTTCAACATAAAAATGTGAAGTATCCGAGCAAGCATTGTAAATACTTGTTTTTACTAATGTGATTGTATCTTTGCCTGATTTTGCCCAATTAATAATGCAGCTATTTGTTTCTGAATTCTTTAAATTACCATTTTTTGAATTCCATACATAAGCATATTTTGATTCTAAAGGCGTAGTAAAAATTCCTTCTTGATTGATACAAATTTTGTTCAATCCGGTAATTGTCATATTCGGTGCTTTTTCTTTAATTACAGATTTTGTAAATTTGCTTAAGCATCCTGTTAATGAATTTGATATCGTTAAATCAATTTGACCAGTTGCAGTAGAATCCCAAGCAACATTAATCATATCATCAGATAGCAATTTTAGAGTTCCCCCTTTTACTTTCCAGGAATATATATAATCAACATTATAATCAGCTTTATAAATATAATCGTGCTTTTCGCAAACCGTGAGCGGACCCTGAATTGTTGCAATAGGAGCTGGATTGATTATCACATCTAATGCTGTAGAATCAGTGCAACCCGAAATATTTGTTTGAATTACTTTAATGTTTTTATTGAAATTTTGATTTGAACAAGAATCTCCCCAAATCACATTTACATAATTTAAATTTGTAGCTCCGATTACTCTGCAATTAGTTATTTTCCATTTGTATGTTGATCCTGGCTCTGTGGTAATACTATATCTAATTGTATCTCCACAGCAAACAACATTTTCTCCATCAATAGAAGGACTTGGCAAAGAAAATAATGTAAAATCTCTGAAAGTAGTATCTCTAATGTTATATTGAATATTGAATTGAGCAATTCTCAAAGTGCCTTTTGATTGAGTATTCCACTGAACTCTTACTGAATCCAATGTTGAAGAACCTATAATCGTACCATTTGTTACCGCCCATTGATATGCAAGCTGATTACTATAATTTGTATGATATACATTGATAGATTTGCAGCAAACCGAATCATTCCCTGTCAATTCGGGATATAATCTTGCATCTGGTAAAGCCACTTGCCACATTCCTCTGCCAAAAGTTGCTGCTTTTAATTTACTTGAGATATAATTTATTTCTAATTCGTTAACTGGCACATTTGGTAAATTTATATTATAATCTTTCCAAGTTGTTGAAAAATCATCTTTGTAATATACGCCAATATCAGTTCCAACAAAGATCCTATTTGGTGAATTTTTTTGATAAACTATTGTATTGCAAGGAACATTTGGAATACCAGTTGAAATATTTGTCCAAACAGTTCCTCCATTTGTTGAATAGAAAACTTTGCTTCCGTTTGTATAACCTGAAACAGAGCAATATAATTGATTTGGATCATTATCGCTTATCGCAAGATAAGTAACACTGAATGATCCAGGGTAAGGTACATCTGTCCAGGTTGTTCCACCATTTGTTGTTCTTTTGAAGAAACCTGTATATCTTCCAGTATAAATATAATTAGAATCTGATGGTGCAACTTGAATAAAGTTCATTCCAGCTGAAGTACCAAAGTTCGAAATTGCAGCCCAGTTTGTTCCTCTATTTGTAGATTTATAAATATTTGTATATCCAGAGTAAATTGTTGAAGATTTTTGTGGATTTAACATATAAGGAGTTACCCAAGCACCTGAAGTTGATGGTGCGATTGATGTAAAACTTGTTCCACCATTAGTTGACCTGCCTAATCCTCCACTTTGATAACATGCATACATTATACTTGAATTTGTTGGGTCAATTGCACATTCCATTCCGTCTCCACCATAAACCATTGCAACAGTTGAAGATGTATAAAGTTTTGTGCCATTGTCCTGAGCTCCACCCATAATCATTGAACCATTAGTTTCGCTGGTTCCTATGCAATAATATTGAGTTGTTGGCAATGATGCTCCTAACCAGGTCCAAGTATTAACACCTGTGTTTTTACGATAAATTCCTCCGTCATTTCCACAATAGAGAATATCTGTTCCAGGTATAAAATATAGGTGATGAATATCAACGTGCATATTATTATTGAAGTATGTCCAAGTACTGCCTCCATTTGTTGAATACCAAACATTAATCCCGCCTATATATAACAAATCAGGATTAGTTTGAGAACAAGCGATAGCGAGATCATACCAGCCCTGACCACCTGTATCAGAACCAGTAGGTGACCATCCAAGAATATTTGGTGTGGTGGATTTTGAAGTCCAGGTATCACCATTATTAGTTGATAAATATGTTCCTAAATAACCTGAACTGGAATTTGAATAAATAGCATAAACAAAATTCACATTTGCAGGTGTCACTCCAAGTTTAATTCTTTGGATACTAGTGGTTGGAAGTCCTGTTGTTACTTGAGTCCATATATATCCACCATTAACAGATTTATAAATTCTTGTACTATTAACCATATAAATGATTTGAGGATCACCAGGATTGAAAGCCATATCTCCAGCTGATGAAGTAAATGTTCTATTCCAAGTTGTACCAGCATCAGTTGTAATATATACACCATTTGAAGTTGCTGCTAATAATATGTTAGAAGAACCGGGATGCATCAATAATTTATGTACTAAAATTGAGCTTGAAGTATTGAAAACTAATCCAGTTGCATTCCAAGTCATACCGCCATCTATTGATTTCATCACTCCGATTGATCTAGTGTCAGAGTGGTCTCTATCACCAGTTGCTATATAAATTGTATTTGTATTATTATAATCTATAACTATATCAGAAACACCGATTGAGCCAAGTTCATCTGTAGTAGATGACCAGTTTGTTCCACCATCGTGGGATACCCATAGTCCGCCGGCAGCTGCACCAACATAAACATCATTCGAATTTAATGGATTGGTTGTTGCCACATTAATTCTGCCAGTGCCTTGAAAACTATCTGTATTGACATAAGGAGTAATCAGAGACCAAGGTTTATCAGCATTTGGTTTATCTTTTGTTTTCTTATCGTTATATCTTGCTTTTTGTGTATTTCTGAATGTTTCGTAAGAATTGGGAAAATATCCAGTAGCTCCAACACGTGGTTCCCAAAACCATTCCCATCTTTTAAATGCTTTCCATCCATTGCCTTTTTGGGTTATGTCTTTATTTCCCCAATCTTTCAAAAATTGGTCGCGCTGAGTTAAGAAATTATCAGCATTTTTCCCGTCAAATTCGTGCCAGGATTGAGAATATAAAGAGTTTATCGAGAAAGCAATTAACAAACTTA
>CAIWET010000337.1 GCA_903911805.1 uncultured Ignavibacteria bacterium
ATGGAAATTTGGAAATTTAGAAAATTTCTGTAAACCTAGTACTACACTTGTTTATATCAATTTTCTCAAATTTCCATTTTTCCTTATGCTTTTTTTCTATATAATCCATGCTTTAAATTTTCAAAAATTTTACTCTTATATAACATTTTATCCTGTTCGCTTTTTGAAATATTAAATTTTTTAGCTAATTCTGTAAATAATGATTTATTAAACTCATAAGGAAGTGATTCCAAAAATATCTCTTTTGATGTCACACTTTTTTTGCTAACATCAATTTGAGTTGAATCTATTTGTGGATAAAGATTAAATGACCGAAGTTTTATTTTATTTAAAATAGGAATCATTTTCATTACAATATTGTATGTTTTATCTGAAATTTTAATGGTTTCATTATTATTTTCTAATTCGTTCTTTTCAAATAAAAAGAGAATTTCTAAAATCATCATTAATTTTATTCCTATTTCAGCAATTCTTTTAATATTTGAACTATATTCCTTACCTGCTGTAGAATTGTACTCATTTAATAATATAGTTAAATCTTTGTCAAATATCGATTTCTGATTTTCATTTAATGTTATTTCAATGTCTTTTCCTAGTAAATATTTATATAGATTTAACAAAATCTCACCAAGTGCTATAAATTCTTGATCAATATTATTTATAAAAAATTGGCTTTCCCATTCTGGAATATCATTGAATAAATAAATTATAAATCTTGAAAATAGTCCGTCTTCTGTGTTTGGGATAACTTTTTTTAATTGATTAAAAGTTCCAGTTAATATTACACTGAGTTTTGGATTTTTAATTTCAATTTTTTCCTTTTCTGTGTTTCTATATTTATTAATTGTTTCATTATGATATGCTTTGCGTAAAACCTCGCTAAAGTCCCCCCATTCTTGCTTAAAACTTGACGCTAATGAATCTATCTCAGTTTCCATTATTAATCCTTTACCCTCATTTAAAGCTAATAATTGGATAAATCCAGATTTACTATTATCTGCAGGGATTATTATTCCTTTTAGTTTGTTAGAAGGGTCAAGACCTTTTATATATTGATCAATTGGATCTAAGATATAATCCATTTTTCTTAGGGTACTCTTACCTGATCCTGCAGGTGCAACAATTATCAAATATAAATTTGGAAAAGTATTACTATAAGAGTATTTTGATTTTACATTTGGAAGTATACAACTAATAGTTGTTAATAGCTCCAAAAGAAGCATATCTTTCTGTCTTTCATTTTTATATAAATCCATTAAATTGGTTAATAGTTTTGGTAAATTTGAGTAAATAGCTTTGTATAAAATAGGAAAATTATTATTATTAGAATCATCATCATTTTCTTCAGTATATATTTTGCTATTTATGAAGTTCTTAATTTCATTTATTGAATAAGTACTTTCATTATTTGTATTAACAAGTTTAACCCAATCCGAAATATCTTTACAATTTAATTCTAATAATTCATATGGTAGTATTATTAATTTAGCATTATGCTTAAGTTCTAATTCTTTGGCTCTTGATTTTCCTGTTTCATCTATATCATATAGAACAAAAATATTTGTAAACTTTTCTTTTATATCTTTAACTAATTCTGAATCTAAATCTGCCGTTTCTGAGTTTAAACAAAAAGAATTAAAACCTAAAGAATATAATGTCATCACATCTTTCTCACCTCCTGTTAGAATAAGATGATTTTCTTCTAAGTTACATTGTTCTAATCCAAATATTTTTGGTTTTGAGCCTTTTGGGAAATAGAAAAATTTAGAGGGTGTAAAATAAAGTCTGTCTAAATCAAAAGAAACAATTAATTTTGTAAAAAAAGAAAAGGACAGAACAATGACAGAAGCACAGTATGCAGAAATGCAAAAGAAAGCCTTAGAGCAGCTAAGGTCAGGTAAATCAAT
>CAIWET010000338.1 GCA_903911805.1 uncultured Ignavibacteria bacterium
ACAAACATTCAAGAAGATAAAGTTACGCTAGCATTCTTAGACACAAACAGTAGTTGTTTGTTTACGATACCTAATAATAATGATTACAAATATGAAAAAATATTTTTTTAATAAAAAAATTATTCATAATTTAGCTTTCGATGAATTTGAAAATTAATAATTTTTAGTAATAGGAGAATAAAATGTCTTTAAAGATTACAGATGAATGCATCAATTGCGGTGCTTGCGAACCAGAATGTCCAGTAAATGCTATTAGCGAAGGTTCAGATTATTATGTTATCGATCCTGACAAATGTGTTGAATGTGTTGGTCACTTTGATGAACCATCTTGCGTTCCAGTTTGCCCAGTTGATTGTATTATAAAATAATTATCAACTTAAGTTGTCAAAAAAGACCGAAGCTTGCTTCGGTTTTTTTATTTTTAGGGAGTTTGTTCGTTGTATCCTTTTTATGCAGATATCAAGATTGAAGGTAATAAATTATTATTCTTCGAAAAAAATGAGAATTTTACAAGAATTAAAATAGATGGAAGAAAAATTGAATCTGATGAATTATTTATTTATCCAGGTTTTAGAGATTGTCACGGTCATATTTATTCATTAGGAAAAATTAAATCAACTATTGATTTTACTTCTGCAAAGTCATTTGAAGAATGTATAGAAATAATTAAAAAATCAAAAAAAACTGAGTCTAATTGGATCACAGGCAGAGGTTGGAATAACGAAAATTGGTTGAATAACGATTTGCCAACAAGAGAAGGTTTAGACAAACTTTTTCCAAATGTTCCTGTTTATTTGATTAGAGTTGATGGTCATTGTGCATTGGCAAACTCTAAAGCATTAGAAATTGCAAAAATCGATTCAGATTCCGATAATCCTGATGGTGGAGAAATTCTTAGATTTCCTGATGGTTCACCCAATGGAATTTTGTTAGATAATGCAATGAATTTGGTTTCAAAAAAAATTCCTAGTCAATCTCATTCAAATAAAATAGCATTTATTAAAGAAGGAATGAATCAATTAGCTAAAGTGGGTATCATTGAGACTCACGATATGGATGTTCATCCTGAACTTGTTAAGATCTTTATTGGTTTAGATAGCAAAAAAGATCTTAAACAATACATAAAAACATATATTACTGCTCAAAATGAAGAATACCAAAAATACTCATTAAAAAGATATAAAGGAAATTCTTACGAAATTGCTGGAATTAAACTTTATGCTGATGGTGCTTTGGGTTCAAAAGGTGCTGCTTTAGAAGAAGCTTATTCTGATGATTCTGATAATTTTGGAATTGAAATCTTAGATTATCAGCAATTGCTCGAAAAATCGATATTAGCGTTAAAAAATGATATGGATATAGCAATTCATTGCATTGGCGATAAAGCTAATGAAAATGTAGCAAAAGTTTATCAGAAATTATCAAAGTATCGATATGAAAGAGAATTTAGAATTGAACATGCTCAAATTTTAAATTCAGAATTACCAAAGAAGTTTAGTGATTTCAATATTACTGCTTCAATTCAACCTGTTCATTGTATTTCTGATGCCTTTATGGCAGAGAAAAGATTAGGCAATCGAATTGAACACTCATATCTTTGGAAAACTCTTTTAGAAAATAATGTAAATATCTTACCAGGTTCTGATTATCCAATAGAATCACATAACCCATTAATTGGAATTTCTGCTTTTGTAAATCGTATTCCATTTGAATCAGACAAGCCTTGGCAGCATTCAGAAGCAATTGAATTAGAGAAAGCTTTGAGTTTATACTACTCCCCCATATCAATAAATAACTTGAGAAACAATTTTATTGTTATGGATAAGAATATTTTCAAAACAGATAAATTAGATATAGATAAAATCAAGAATAAATTCACTTTGTATAACGGATTTGTAACTTATAATGAATTATTATAATTTATTAAAAATTAAATCGTTATGAATTTAAATAAAGGATGAATTGGAAAAAATGGATAGAATTGGAATATTTACGTTAGGAATTGTTTTGTTGCCTGAATCAGGCATACACCTCCACATTTTTGAAGAAAGGTATAAGCAATTAATTAATAATTGTTGGGATAATTCTGATTTTTTTGGAATAAATTATATAAACGGACCTAAATTTAACGATATTGGTTGTGCTGCTGAAGTATCAAGCATAATTAATAAATATGAAGATGGCAAAATGAATATACTTGCTACAGGCGTTAAACGATTTAAAATACATAACTTCGTTGTTACTGAAAAATTATACAGTGTTGCTGAAGTCAAATATTTGGAAGATATTAAAGAAGAAATTGACTTATCACTTTTAGCTGAAAATATTATGCATTTTAATAAGATTTCTGAAATAGTAAAATCGGTTAAAATCGACCCTCTTTCAATAGAAACAATTGATATGAAATCACCTTCTTTTTTAATAGCTCAAAAAGCAGGATTAACACTAGAGCAACGTCAATACCTTTTGGATACTTTATCAGAGAATCAAAGGTTAGCATTTTTGGAAAAACATTTAAAGAAGATTCTTCCAATGCTATCAGAAACTGAAAATATTAATTTAATTATAAAAAATGACGGATATATTAAACCAGAATTTAAAAGACCAAGAAAACCATAAATTTCCTCAGATAATGGGTATTCTTAATGTTACCGGAGATTCATTTTCTGATGGTGGAAATTATATTGACTTTTCTGCTGCCATTGATCACTCTCTAAGAATGATTGAAAATGGTGCTGATATTATTGACATTGGTGGAGAAAGTACACGTCCTGGTGCTTTATCAGTAGATTTAGATGCTGAATTAGAAAGAACAATTCCAATCATTCAAAAAATCAGAGAATTTAATAAAGATATATTACTTTCAATTGATACTACTAAATATGATGTTGCAAAAGAAGCATTAATAGCTGGTGCCAATATCATTAATGATATTAGTGGACTTACTTTTGAGCCAAGATTTGTAGATTTGGCAAAAGATTTTAAATCCGATTTGGTTATTATGCATATGCAGGGAACTCCCAGAGATATGCAGAAAAGCCCTAAGTACTCAAATTTATTAAAGGAAATTTATATCTTTTTTGAAGAAAGAATTGCATTGGCTAATAATTTGGGCTTAGAATCTTTAATAATTGATGTAGGTATTGGTTTCGGTAAAACTGTTGAACATAACATTGAACTTTTAAGAAATTTAAGTTATTTTGACAATTTAAAAGCAAAAAAACTTTTAGGAATTTCTCGGAAATCATTTTTAGGAAAAATCTTTAATATTGAAATTGCTTCTGATAGAGATATGGAAACAGTTATTTTCCATTCTTTATTATTGAAAAACAATATTGACATTGTAAGAGTTCACAACGTTAAAGCAATTAAATCATTAAAAACAGCTTATGAATTACTCAATTAAAAATATATTTAAAATTGCATTTATTATAATTGCTATACCTTTATTTTTAGCATTGAATTCGTGTAATGACTGCACTGGCACTAATCCTACAGATTCAGACAGTACAAATTATATTTATTTTTCATCTATACCAATTAATAGCGATAAACCCAATATATACAGAACATCAGTTGAAGGCTTGAGTATAAAGGAAATAGTTAAAAATTCAATTTTATATTCAGCGCCATCAAAAGATAAAAAATTATGCTACGTTTCAATTAATGAACAAAATAAAAAGGCTCTTTTCACTTGCAATATAAATGGTGGAGATATTAAGCAAATTTCTGCTGACGATTTTTGGCAAACTTTAGAGCAGCCTGTAATTTCACCTGATGGTAGATATATTGGAGTATATACTGGATTTAATGATTTATATGTTGCTACAAGCAATGGTTCTTTTTGGAGAAAAGTTACAAGTAACTACTACCGCTCTTCCCTACCATCTTTTTCTTTTGATGGAAATTACCTTGCATATTACGAAAGCATAAGTTTATCTGAACCTTGGAAATTAAAAGTAGTAAAAACTTCAAATTTACAAGAAGTTGTTTACGAAAAAAGTTTTTCCACCGGAATAAATCAATGGTTTGGTGATTTTTTAATAAATTGGTCTAAAGACAATAAAAAAGTATTCTTTTCAGCCGTAAACAATAATTTGAATGATATTATTTGTGTGACAGATATCTCAACAATGCAGGAAGAAGAGCTCGAAATAAAATATCTTGGATCAGCAATGCAAAATATTTATTTAGAAGAGAATTTAATAACTTTTGTCGGGAAAGATGGCAATATATGGGCAAGAGACTACCAAGGCAACAATATTCAATATTATAGATATACTAATTCAGACACTACAGAAGTAAATTTATATCCTAATTTTTCCAAAAATGGAAAAAATATTTTATTTAACCGATACTTTCGTGACGATTATGGGTTATTAAAAAGTAGTTTGATGCTATTCGTTAAAAATAGCAATAGAATTATAAATTTATGCGATAATGCTTTTAGAGGATTTTGGAGTAATTGATTTTGGATAAAAGATTTAGCAAATATAGTGATTCTGAGTTATATGCTTTCTTATGTGGCAAGAAAGAGGATTCGGAATGTGCATTTGCTGAACTATATTCAAGATACAACCAAAGAATTTATGCTTATTGCTTAAGGGTTACCAATAATCCTGATGATGCAAGAGATATTTTTCAAGAGGCTTTTTTGAAATTTTATAAATCTGCTCAAAATCAGAATTATTTGGAAAATGTTCCAGGTTATTTATTAACCATTGCTCGTAATTTATGTCTAAATTTTAAAAGAGACAAAAAAATTACAGTGGATATTAATGATTATAACTTTAAAACAAATGACAAAGGATACGAACAAAAAGAGTTAATGGATTTAATATCTAAAGCTCTTGACTTATTAGAATTTGATTATCGCGAAGCGTTTATATTAAGACAGTACCAAGGTTTATCATATAAAGAAATTTCTGATATTACTGGCAATTCTGTTGCAGCTGTTAAAAACAGGGTTTGGAGAGCAAAAGAGAAAATTAAAACAATTCTCCAGCCATATTTAAATGACCTAGCAAAGTATTGAGTATTTTAAATAATATATATAAATGAAAAAAAATGGATTATAGTAGATTAATACACGACTATCTCGACAGCGAGATAACTTCTACAAGCGAGGAGGTGCTCTTCAAAGAGCTTTCTAGCAACAATGAATTGCGTTCTGAATTTAATACCCAGCTACAACTGCATTTAGTAGCTCAAAATGATATTAGTACAATTTCTACCCCAATTGAAAGTACTAATATGATTTTTTCAACTCTTGCTTTTAATATCCCAAGTAGTTCTTATCTTAATGCAGTAAATGCAACAAAAACGACATTTTTTAATAGGCATATGAATACAATTCTCGCAAGCATCTCCACTGCATTTATTGCGAGTTTGATTATGTTTTTAATGATGGATAATTCAGATGTAAAATCACTTGCTATTGATAAATCGATTAAAAATGATGTTTCGATTAATTCAAATAATTCGAATATTTCAAAAGCAATAGTTTCTTCATCTTCAGTAGACGAAGTTCCTAATAATGGAAATAATAATATTAACTCTGTTTCTAATAATGATAAATCAAACACTAATTTGAATTATTCAAATTTAATGATGAAACAAAATTCTTCATCTCAGAATTTTGATAAAAATTCAAAGAATAATTTTGAAAGAAATATTAAATCTGATTCAAAATTGGTTAATTCCAAAAATGATTTATCTTTAAAAAATGAATTTGTTTCTAATAATGACAACAATGATAATTCGA
>CAIWET010000339.1 GCA_903911805.1 uncultured Ignavibacteria bacterium
CTGCCAATTTCGACCAATTTTCTTCTTTATTGTCACTGGTAATGACAATTCTTCATTTGAATATGACAATCGATATGTCATTTTTTCAGTCATATCTGTAATTATTTCATATTATTGAGTTTGGCACACTTTTTCAAGTGTCTAAATATAAGTTTGCAAGTTAATGGCAAATGATTAATATAAAAAATAAATGTATAATAAATAAGAAGTAAGGAGAGTTTACGATGACAATGCTAACATTTAATCCGATGAAGACAATGGAAGAGCTCAGCAGAAGAGCTGGATCATTAATCAATGATTTCGAAAAAGGTGTTAATTTCGACTATGGCAAATATAGCCCAAGAGTTGACATTACAGAAGATGAAAAAAACGTATATATTTATGCTGATGCTCCAGGAATGTCAAAAGAAGAAATTAGAATTTTTATTGATGAAGAAAACAATCTTCACATTAAAGGCGATAAGAAAAAAGAGAAGAAAAATGAAAATCAGGTTTTCTTAAGAACTGAAAGAGTTTTTGGCAGTTTCGAACGAATAATCAGCTTACACGATACGCTGCTTAAAGAAAATATCTCAGCAAAATACGATAATGGTGTTTTAGAAATCTCTTTACCAAAAGTGGAACCACCATTGCCTAAAGAAATCGAAATTGAAATTAAATAATTAAAAATAATATAAGGAGAATAACAATGAATAATAGATTTGCATTTAACCCAGTGAGAGCATTCGAACATATTGCTCGTAAAATGAATGACTTAAGCACAGATTTTGACAAAACATATACTTTTGAGATTGGCGCATTTATGCCTAGAGTCGATATCTCCGAAGACGAAAAGTATATTTATCTTGATGCAGAATTAGCAGGAGTTAAAAAAGAAGACGTTAAGG
Source organism: uncultured Ignavibacteria bacterium (assembly GCA_903911805.1). Taxonomy (GTDB): domain Bacteria; phylum Bacteroidota; class Ignavibacteria; order Kapaibacteriales; family UBA2268; genus CAIWET01. The sequence continues at coordinate 888 of CAIWET010000339.1, forward strand.
TAACGGTAAATGACGATAACTTATTGATAATCAAAGGCGAAAAAAGAAAAGTATCGGAATCAGATGAGAATAAAGAACAGAATTATTTGAGAAATGAAAGAATGTATGGTGAATTTACACGTTCGTTTACCTTACCTCACAACGTCAAAAAAGATAGCATTGCAGCAAAGTATAATAATGGTGTATTAGAAATTTCTTTAGAAAAAATAGAACCTGAGAAACCAAAAGAAGTAGAAGTCGTAATAAATTAAATATATATGAAGAAATAAGTTATTTCGAACGAAGTGAGAATATAAAATCACTTTAAAAGAATATGAACGCCAGGAAAAAGAGAGAATTTGACTCAATTGACAATTTTCTCGCCTCGTTCGAAATGACAATTAACAACCTAATCAATTAATATAACATAGATTTTAAAAAGAAGCAATCTCAAAAAAGGATTGCTTCTTTTTTTTCTAGATGTCATTTTCAATTCAATTAAAAATTCTTCCTTTTCTTTTACCCCCTCTATCAAGCTAATCATGTAGTATAAATATCAGAGAGCTGGCTTTTAGCTAAGAGCCAGCCTTGTTTTAAGAAGAATAATTTTGTAATTCCTTGCCACATAGATTTCA
>CAIWET010000340.1 GCA_903911805.1 uncultured Ignavibacteria bacterium
AACTTATTGTATTAATTTTTCTTTTAACATCAGTTTGTGTTCTTTCTCAGACTGCAGACAAAGAAGTGGTAATAGACAATATACTTATAAATGGCACAGAATTGTCCGACAAAGCTAATGAATTCACTATCGCTAAAACAGACTCACTCAAAATAAACTTCAGCTTAAAGTCAATTAATGGCCCAAAAAACGCATTTATATTTAGAATTACAATTAAAAATTCCAAAGATTCATCAACTTTTACGGTAAACAACACAACTGTGGGGTATTACAATTTACCTGAAGATTCTTATGAATTCATTATAAGTGCTTTTAATCCAAGAAACTTATGGACAGCTGATCCAAAGAGAATAAAATTCAGAGTAAATAATAAAGATGCTCAATTAAAAAAAGAATATGATTCTTTAAAGATTGTAAGTTTAGCTAATAATGCAAAAGCGCTAAATCCGGAAAATCTATTAAATGATATCCAAAAAAATAAATTATTATTTTATGGTATAATTGTTTTTTTTATATCAATATTTTTCTTAATTTTATATGTTCTAAAATTGAAAAAGAAAAAAGGAAATTCAACCGAGGTAATAAATATGGCCAATGGCAATGATAACGACAAAAATTTAAGTGAAATTGCTAATCTTAAAGCAGAAATTGCAGCTTTAAGAGCTCAAATAGATGCAATGCAATCTCGTGGCGATGATTTAAGAAAACAGAATGAAGAACTTAGAGAAAGTATGGAAAAATTAACTCTAAGTAAAAAAGAAGTTGAAGATTTACAAGTTCAAAAAGATGATTTATTTGCTGTAATTATCCACGATATAAAAAATCCAGCTTCATTGATTAAGCAATTGGTAGATTTGTTGCGTTCCTATGATTTAAATGCAATGGAACAGCAAGAAGTAATAAACGATATTTTTGATACCACTTCTAAGATTGTTAAACTTTCGCAAGAAGTTACTAGAGTACTTGCTCTTGAAGGTACAAGCTTAAGGATGACTTGGGATAAAGTTGATGTTAATGAAATTCTTAAAGATGTTTGTAAGAGAAATTCAATTGCAGCTAAGAAAAAGAATATTGATTTATTAATAGATGTTAAAGAGAATATTCCAGCAACTTTTATCGACATTAATAAAATAGATGAAGTTTGCGATAATCTTATTTCTAATTCAATTAAATTCAATTTAATTGGTGGCCAAGTTAAGGTTTCTTCAAGTTATTCAGATGGCTTTATAACTATTCAAATAAGCGATACAGGTCAGGGATTAAGCGAAGAAGATGTTCGAAAAGCCTTCAATAGAGGAGTTAAACTTTCCGCATTACCAACAGGTGGTGAAAACTCTAGTGGTTTTGGTTTATGGATTGTTAAAAAGCTAATTGAATCGCACAATGGTCGAGTTTGGGTAAAAAGTGCAGTAGGAAAAGGCTCAACTTTTGCTTTTTCATTACCTGTTACTAACGATCAACCAATAGAAACTAAATAAACATTTTATTTTATATTGAAGCTTATAATTTATTCTAATCCTTTTATGATTAATTTATAAGCTTCTTTTTTTATAGTTTCTAACTTATATTGTTCAAAATTTTCAGCCCAATACGCCATTAAATACCATAATCCACCAATGATATAAGTTGTCGCTAATTGAGGATTTACACTTTTTCTATATTCACCTGTTTTAATACCTGCTTGAATAATAGAACTAAGCATAGATTTTGTATTATTTACCATTTCGTCAACTTTTTCACTTGCATTGTCATTCCAAAATCTTTCTTCAAATAATATCATTTTAGCAATTTCTTTATTTTTATAAATTAATATTGAAATTGTATCAACAAGTTGTTTTAATTTATCGTTTGAATTTAACTTCTTTTTTGTTGATAAATCTACCAAGCAATCTGAAATATTAGACCAGGATTTAATAAATACTTCTTCTAAAAGTATCTCTTTGCTTTTAAAATACAAATATGTGGTTCCAGTTGCAATACCAGCTTTTTCTGCAATTTCGGAAATTTTTGCATTATGAAATCCAACCGAACTAAATACACTAATAGCTGCTTCTAAAATCTTTTCTTTCTTATTCATAATTTTCTCCAATGAACGACAATTCATAATTTTCAAAAATAAGAAAAAAAATAATAATAAAAAAGTTATTCTCGATTTTGTAAAGATTTTTTTATAGGTTTGTCGAATCTAAGTTTGAATAAAGGAAGATAATACTTTTCTACTCCGCCAGTAAACAATGTTTCAGGGAAATATTCACCAGCTACTGTTCCAATCCAATTAATATCGGCAGGTTTGCCTTCATCAAAAATAATATCCATATTATCACTTGCATTTCTGGAAGCAGCCAAAGAATTGTCATCATTTCTAACGAAATACAAACTTTTCGAATTGCCATATGAATGAATATATCTAATAGTATCCTTTTCAAATTCCATAACAATACTATAACCTGAAATTTGATTAATTAGATCTGCATCAAGTGAATCTTCTCTCGAAGTTAATAATGAATTATTATTAGATTGAATTTTCTTTAGTTTATTATTTTCAAGATAAATTGTAATTGAATCAGAGTGCAATTGAGTGGAATCTACCCATAAAACAGGATTTTCCCTTAATTCTAACATCTCAGCAGACCTGAAATACTTCATCAATTCACATTTAGCCGCAATTTTTTCGCGCAATAATTCAACTTTTTTCTTAAAAATAAATTGCTCAGAACCTTTTGGAGTAAAAGCTTCAATAGTATCGCTTTTAATCATTGAAGTATCTAATCTTGAAGTAGTTCTTGAGGAATCAATAAAAAATACAACAGGATTACCATAAGCTAAAGAATAATTTTCTGAGTTTAAATTAAACAATGTATCACAGGTTAAAACACTTCTGCGATTTTTGTGCTTTATATATACATCACCAAAAGCTTTTGTATTTTTGCTTTCTCTTTTATAATTCATATAATGGGCAAAAATCAGCATAGAGTCATCCTCTACCCTAACGTGTCCCCAAGCATCACTTACCCTTGAAATTCGATTATATGATAATGTATCTGATTTAATATTAACTGTGTCATCTATAATCTCGACATTTTTTATAAAATCAGCTATATAAGTTCTGGTGTTATATTTCCCTTTATCAGCAATAAGCGTTGCAAATTTATCCTTAATTTTTAAACTAACAAAACTCTCAGCAATACCATCAATTGTATTATAAACGATTTTTGGAGAAGTTAGTACCATTTCATCTTGTAAAATTCTAACATTGCCTATGAGAGTAAATGTTGCAATATCCAAATTCTGAATGGCTTTGTCGCAAAACAATTTTACTTTGCCCTGCCTAATAGAAACCTTCCCAATAAATTCTCTAATATTTATACCGGTGGTATCGCTTTTAACGATTTCATCAGCCCATAATAATTCTATAGGTTGACTAGTTTGATTTAAATTTTGAGAAATTGAGAATAAGCTTAATAACAAGCCGAGGTTAAAATAAAGTACTATTTTATAAAAAATATTCATAATCATTGGTTATCACGAAATTGTAATAAAAAGATTATTAAATCAAATTTAATGAAATAAAAAAAGCTCTTTTATTAATTAAAATTCTGATATGAAAATTCAAACTCAATCTGATTATATTATTCAAAAATATAATCCTACTATTATAAAAGATAAAGTTGCTAGAGGTTTCAATATCACCATAGAATCAATGGAAAATAATAAAATCAAAATTAAAATCGAAGTGAATACTAATAATATATTCGATGGTAGTGGAGCAAAACAACTTACTAAACAATGTGCTTTTTACATAGTTTACGGTGAGGACTGCTCGTTTTAGGGAGCAATTCTCTCCCTTTTATTTTTATGTTAATAATTTTTTATAAAAGTCATTAAAGTTTTAACATTTTTTTACTATTTTTGTATTTAACATACATTATTGAATTTTATAAGTTTTTTTATGGCAAAACAAAAAAAAGAAGTTACTTTAGAAGCTAAATTATGGGACACTGCTAATAAATTACGTGGCTCCGTTGAACCTTCTGAGTATAAACATGTTGTACTTGGTTTGATATTCCTCAAATTTGCTAGTGATAAGTTTAATGTTAGGAAAAACAACTTATTGAAGAAGGTAATGAAGACTTTGTAGATATGGTATGAATTTTTGAATTTATTTCATTAAAAATTAATTTTAGAAAATATAAAAAAGGAAACAAATGGGATCGAAAGTAGTAGAAAATATAAAAAAGAGGTTATTGAACAAATTATCAAATCCTCCTAAAAATGACTATTTTGATAATTGGGAAGATAATTTACTAGATGATATTGATAAAAATCTAGTAGAGTTAGACCTTACTGATGGTAGTGGCAATGAGCTAAATAAAAAGTTTAAAGCAATTCATTCTTCATCTGCTTTATGTGTAAATAATTTTGGAATATTTAAAGATAAAGAATTAATAAAAGATTTTAAAATTATTGGTGAAACAGAATTTATTAATTCTATTTTATTTGAAGAAAAACTTGCAACTGGATTACAAGGAACTAAACCTAATTTAGATGCTTATCTGGAAAATTTAAATTCAATAATTGGAATTGAGTCCAAATTTACAGAATATTTTGTAAAAAAGAAAGCTAGTTTTGAACCATCATATAATAAAGAAAATTTAGGATATTTGCCTAATGAAGTTTTTGATTTAATAGAAAAATATTCAAATAAAACTGGATATTTGGATGTAGCTCAATTATTAAAGCACTCAATTGGATTAATAAACAAAGTAATAAACTCACCTGAAAAAAAGTAAAATTATTATATATTTATTGGACGCCAATTGAAGAAATCCAGCTGTGCAAAAAGCATTCAGACGAATTAGAAATATTTAAACAAGATATGTCTAAAATATCCCAAATTGATTTTTATTCAATGACATACCAAGAACTTTGGAACGAAAATATAAAAACTCAATTTCATGATCATTTTGAAAAAGTCAAAGCAAAGTATAGAATTTAAAAAAAGTTAATTAAGAATGATAATAAATATAGTTATAATTTCAAATTTTCAATATTAATGTTATTGCCAAAAACAATAACTCCGAATGAAGCAATCAAAAAAGAAAATTTATTTAAAAGGAAACTTGGTTCTAATACTTTTGGATTAAATGATA
>CAIWET010000341.1 GCA_903911805.1 uncultured Ignavibacteria bacterium
AGTTTAAAAATAAATTTTAAAAAGTATAATCTAGGAATAAATATGAAGGTATGGAAAAAAATAAGTGTATTGTTGATTTTAATGCAGTTAACTATGATTGTTGGCACTGCTAAAGGAATAGATATTTCACAAGATAAAATTTATTCAGAATCTAATAGCAAAGGAAATATCGATGAAGCAAACGCTATTATAAATGGTAGTAGACAAAATGCAATAACAAGAGCAATAAGCAAAGTATCACCAGCAATCGTTGGAATAAATGTAACTGAAGTAAGAGAAGTAAAATATGTTGACCCATATTCTGGATTTATGAATGATCCAATTTTTCGTCAGTTTTTTGGTGATAGAGATAGAAGCTATACACAAAAGTATTCTGTCCAAGAGCTTGGTTCAGGATTTATCATTTCTGAAGATGGCTACATAATAACAAATCACCACGTGGCTGGTAATGCATCTAAGATTCTTGTTACAATGACTGATGGAAAGAAATATGACGCTGAGATTATTGGTGCAGATAAAGTTACCGATGTAGCTTTAATCAAAATCAAAGGTTCAAATTTCCCTTTTATCAAATTGGCAAATTCTGATGAAATATTAATAGGAGAATGGGCAATTGCTTTTGGCAATCCTTTTGGATTATTTGATTGGAATGCCAAGCCAACAGTTACAGTTGGAGTAGTTTCGAATAAAGGGATTAATTTTTCTCAAGAGGGGTATGTTTATAGAAATATGATTCAAACTGACGCAGCAATTAGTTCTGGAAATTCAGGTGGACCATTAGTAAATTCTCTTGGTGAAGTTATTGGGATAAATACAGTAATTTTCTCGACTGCTCAAAATAATAAAGGAGCTGGTAGCATTGGAATAGGATGGTCAATTCCAATTAATAGAGTTAAAAAAATTATTGACCAACTTAAATCAAAAAAGACAATTAATCGTAACTATACAATTGGAATGGACGTTAGAGATATCGACGAAAGAATAGCTAAATATCTCGGGATTAAACAAAGAGATGGTGTAGTTATCGTACAAGTTTCCAGAAAATCTTCTGCTGAAGAAGCTGGACTTGAACCAGGCGATATTATAGAAGAAATTGATGGAAATAAAATTTTCAGAAAAGAAGATTTCGACGTTCTGATTCTTGACGGTGTTGCTGGTCAAGAGCTTAATTTAAAAATTTTGAGAGATGACAAAAAAATTAATAAGTCACTCGAATTGAAACAAGTAAGGCGATAATAAAGTGCAGAATGATAATTTAAGTGTTCTTAAAACAAATAACTTAGTTAAAAGATATTCTAAAAGGACAGTTGTAAACGATGTAACTGTTGATGTTAAGCAGGGAGAAGTTGTTGGATTGCTTGGACCTAATGGTGCAGGCAAAACAACAACTTTTTATATGACAGTAGGTATGATTAAGCCTACTCACGGTTCGATAACTCTGGACAACGAAGATATCACTTCAAAAGCAATGTATCAAAGATCTAGATTAGGAATTTCTTATTTACCTCAAGAAGCTTCTATTTTCAGAAAGCTATCTGTTGAAAACAATATTAAAGCTATTTTGCAATTGCAAAAGATGACAAATGCAGATAGAAAAGTAAGATTAGAAGAATTAATTGAAAATTTTGGGCTAGGGCACATTCGCAAAAGTAAAGGTTATATGCTTTCTGGAGGCGAACGTCGTAGATGTGAAATCGCAAGGACATTGGCTGCTAATCCAAAATTTATTTTATTGGATGAACCTTTTGCAGGTATAGACCCCAAAGCTGTAGAGGACATTATGAGAATGGTTTATAAATTGAAAGATCACGGTATTGGTGTTTTAATTACAGATCACAATGTTCACGAGACGCTTTCGATAACTGACAGAACTTATATTTTAATTGACGGAAGAATCTATACTTCTGGTACTGCTGAGGAATTAGCAGACAATGAAGAAGTGAGAAAAAGATATCTTGGGGAAACATTTAAGTTAGAAAGATATAATTTAGATTGATTTTTTAATATTATTTTCACTTTTTTAATAAAAGTTTAAATTTTAGAATGATATGTATTTGATTAAAAGCGTAACTTTTTGTAATTTATATTCGAAAGTTTACAAATTAGAAAAATATTTGTTTTTAGGATCGATTCATGTCAGAAAATATGAAAATTTTGGATTCCGATACACGTGAAATGATAACTCAGTTTGTTTCGGAAGGTCTAGATTCACTAGATACTAACGAACCTTATGTTGAGTATTTAAGAGAATATGATAACTCAGAACACGTAAATGCTATATTTAGGGTGTTCCACACTCTTAAAGGTCTATCAGGTTTCTTTGACCTAAAGATTACCAAAAAGGTTACCCACGAAGCTGAGACTTTACTTGATTTAATCAGAAAGCAAAATAAACCTCAGAATGAAGATACAATTACAGTAATTTTTCAAACATTTGATTTCTTGAGAGATATATTGTATAAAGTTAGCACTGATTTTACTGACGAAAGTGCTGGTATAATTGCTGAAGATATGATTTTAATTTTAAAAGATTGTCTTGAAAAAGTTAAAAATCCTATAAATATTGAGGACTATTTTTCTGAAGATAGTTATATGCTAAAGGAACCATCAACTGAAATAGTTGAAGAAGTTCTAGAATCAGATTCTAATTCAGGACTAAATATTAATCTTGATGACGTTAATGAAGAAGTTATTGAAGAAGTTTCTAATTCTAACATTACATTTGAATCTGAATTTGATGACTCCATTCTTACTGACGAATTATTGGATCAATTCTTAGTAAATGCATTTGAACTAATTGATTTAGTTGATAAAAATTTAATTGAATTAGAAAAAAATCCTGATAATACAAAACTGATCCCTGAGACTTTTGGCGCTGTTCATAGCTTAAAAGGTAATTCTGGGTTTATGGGATTAAGTGAAATTGAAGATCTCGCAATGGATATGGAAACCATTTTAGATTCTCTTAGAAGTGGTGACTTAACTCCTGAGCCTCATATAATTACAATCATTTTAAGCAATTCAGAAATTATTAGAAATTTATTGGATACACTTCAAGAGAAGTCTTCTGCTCATACAAAAAAAGAAAACAAATATATTGAATCTCCAACTCCGGTTAATACTAATGAAATTGTTGAAATCAGCGAAACTCCTAAAACAGAGAACAAAGTTCAGAAATCACCTATAGCGCCTGTTGACAATTCTGCCACATTTACTCCAAAAGAAGTAGATGCGAATGCTGGACAACACTCAGCTCATATTCAGAAAAAAGACATAAGAGTAGAGACAATCAAAATTGATAAATTATTTGACTTGGTTGGTGAATTAATAACTATTGAAGCAATGGTTACAAATAATCCTGACCTTATTGGTTTAGATTTACCAAACTTCAATAAATCAGCTAATATGCTCAACAAAATTACTCGTGAATTGCAAGAAATTTCTATGTCTATCAGAATGATGCCTTTGGAAGGAACCTTCAATAAAATGAAGCGCCTTGTAAGAGATGTTTCAATAAAAATGAACAAAAAAGTGAATTTACTTATTTCAGGTGCCGATACCGAAATGGATAAAAATGTAATTGATGAAATTGCAGATCCACTGGTTCATTTATTAAGAAATTCTGTTGACCACGGTATTGAGAATATTGAACAAAGAATAGCTAATGGCAAATCTGAAATTGGAACAATTAAACTTGGCGCGAAATACGAAGGAAATGAAATTCTAATCACTATTGAAGATGATGGTGCTGGAATAATTAGAGATAAAATCCTTGCAAAAGCTGAAGAAAAGGGTATATTGAAAGTTAGCCCTGATTTAATGAGTGACAAAGATGTTTTCAAATTAATTTTCGAACCAGGATTTTCTACTGCTGCCCAAATAACAGATATTTCTGGCAGAGGTGTTGGAATGGATGTTGTTAAAAAAAATATAGAAAAATTACACGGTAGTATAGATGTTGATAGCATTGCAGGCAAAGGAACAAAAATCACTTTAAGAATACCATTAACCCTAGCTATTATGGAATCAATGATTATTAGAATTGGCGAATCTAGATATGCATTACCAATTCTGGCCATTAATGAATCGTTTAGATCGCTGAATACAAATATAACTGTTACTATGGATGGCTTAGAAGTTATAAAAGTTAGAAATGATGTTTTACCAATAATTAGACTTCATGATCAATTTGATATTGAGCCTGACAGTAAAAATCTTCTCGATGGCATTATGATTATTATTGAAGCAAAGAATAAAAAAGTTTGTCTATTTGCAGACGAAATTGTTGGGCAACAACAAGCCGTTGTAAAAGGATTAGGAGATTATATTGGCAAAGTGCCGGGAGTAACTGGATGTATGATTTTGGGTGATGGTGGTATTGGATTAATTCTAGATATTGATGGATTACTCGAGATGTCTGAAAATACATTATTATTAAAAGTTTCATAAGGTAGAATTATGCAAATAGTAAGCGAAAAAGATATAAATATGCAAGAATTAGATTTCACCGAAGATGATGATACTCTGAAGGATAAGTTTTTAACTTTTAAAATTAGTAATGAAATTTATGCACTTGAAATAGGGTTTGTAATTGAAATTATTGGAATGCAAAGTATAACTAAAATTCCAAATATTAAAGGATTTATTAACGGTATTATTAATTTAAGAGGAATTATTATACCAGTAATTGAAGTTAGAACTAGATTCGGAATGCCAAAAATACCTTATACTGATAGAACTTGTATTGTTGTTGTTAATATCAATGAAAGCTCTATTGGTTTAATCGTTGATGAAGTTTCTGAAGTTTTAATGATTCCAAGTGTGAACATTTCTGCTCCTCCAGCTACTGGTAAAGGCACTCAAAGTAAATTTATCAAAGGTGTTGGCTCAATTGAAGATGATATTAAAATATTATTAGATATCAAAACATTGTTATATGACGAAATAATTTATAATTAAAAGAAATAAATGAAAAACCTAGAATTTAATACTATTCAAAACAATAGCTGGATTGAAATTTCTCCAGCAGAATTTGAGAACATTGCTAATTTTGTTTATAACAATATTGGTATTAATTTAACTGATCAAAAGATGACTCTTTTGATGGGTAGATTGCAAAAAATTCTTAAAAAATATACACTTTCATCTTTTAGTCAATATTACCAATTGTTAATAAATGATAAATCAGGCGCTTATTTAAGTGAATTTGCAAATGTTATTTCAACTAATCATACTTTTTTTTATAGAGAAAGCGATCATTTTGAATATTTCAAATCCAATACATTACCTGAATTAGACGAAAAATTAAGAATCAACCAGGCAAACGATATCAGGATTTGGAGTGCAGGTTGCTCTAGCGGAGAGGAACCTTATTTCTTAGTAATGTTAATGAAAGAATATTTTGGTAATCGCTATAGCTCTCTCGATGCTGGTATTTTAGCTACAGATATTTCAACTAAAGTTTTGCAAATTGCAACAAATGGAATTTATGGTTCTGACAGATTGAATGTATTACCAGAATTTTACAAAAAAAAATATTTTTCAAAACTTCCAGATAACAACTTTGAAGTTACTAATGAGATTAAAAAGGAAGTTACTTATAGAAGATTCAATTTAATGAATGATACATTTCCATTTAAAAAGCAATTTGATGTGATTTTTTGTAGAAATGTTATGATTTATTTTGATACTCCAACTAGAGATACATTAGTTCAAAAATTTTATAATCACTTAGCTCCTGGTGGCTTATTATTTATTGGACATTCCGAAACTTTAAATAAACGTGATAGCAATTTTAAATATATTATGCCTGCTGTTTATAGAAAATAATATTATGATTTCAAATAAAAAAATTAAGGTGTTAATTATTGACGATTCTGCTTTGGTTAGGGATATATTGACCAAAGGACTTTCTCAAGATCCTAATATAATAGTTGTTGGTGCTGCTCCTGATGTATATCATGGTAGAGATATGATTGTAAATCTCAAACCAGATGTTGTAACATTAGATATCGAAATGCCCAGAATGGACGGAATTGAATTTCTTAAGAGGTTAATGCCCCAATTCCCCCTTCCAGTAGTTGTTGTTAGTTCATTAACTCAAAGAGGAAAATCAATAACTTTGCAAGCATTAGAAGCTGGTGCAGTTGATTATGTCCCCAAACCTGCAAGCGATGTTGCTCGTGGTTTGATGGATATGATGATGGAATTGAGAACTAAAATTAAAATCGCCTCTACTGCAAATGTGTCTCATTGGAAAAATAAGAAATATGAGAGTGTAATTGCCCCTGGAGGAAATAAAGCTTTAGCCGAATCAACTGACAAGGTTATTGCCATTGGAGCTTCTACTGGTGGCACCGAAGCTATTAAACGTGTAATTTGCGAACTTCCTCCTTCAACTCCTGGAATTGTAATTGTCCAACATATGCCTGCTGGATTTACTAAAACTTTTGCTGATAGATTAAATGAAGTTAGCATAATGCAAGTAAAAGAAGCAGAAGATGGAGATCGTGTAGTTACTGGAAGAATTTTACTAGCACCAGGAGATTTCCATATGAAAGTTACTAGATCAGGTGGTTATTATAGAATCACATTGGATAAAGCAGAAAAAGTTAGTGGCCATCGTCCTTCTGTGGATGTTTTAATGCACTCAGTTGCTCAAAATGTAGGCTCAAATGCTTTTGGTATCATCCTTACCGGAATGGGCGCTGATGGAGCTCAAGGCCTTAAAGCAATGAAGTTAGCTGGTGCAAAAACTATTGGTCAGGATCAAAATTCTTGTGTTGTTTATGGAATGCCAAAAGTTGCTTATGATATTGGTGCAGTTGATACTCAATTGCCGTTAGAAAAAATCAAAGATGGTATTTTGCAATTAATAAAGTAAACAATACATGCAAGAGTCTGATTTATATAAAGATATAAATATTTTGATAGTTGAAGATGATATTGCTTCAAGTATGATTTTAAAAAAAATCATACTAAAACATTTTACTACTGTTTCTTCTGCTAAAAATGGCAAAGAAGGATTAGACATGTTTATTGCTGGTAATTTTGATATAGTTGTAACTGATATTGGAATGCCATTTATGAATGGCTTAGAGATGTCTGGTCATATTAAGAAAATCAACCCAAAAACTCAAATAATTCTTACAACTGCTTTTGATAATAAAGAATTTTTATACGAAGCAATTAGCTTAGGCATTAATGATTTTATTTCGAAACCTGTTGAGCCAAGTGATTTATTTAAAGCTCTAAATAAGGCTGTGCATTTTATTTTTCTTGAACGAGAGATTGAAGAAGCACAGAATTTAATTTTAAAGCAAAAAGAAATTCTTGAAGAAAAAGTAAATGAGAGAACTCAGGAATTATTAAACTCAAACAATCAGTTACTTTCTGAAATTGAACAAAGAAAAAGAATAGAAGGTGAAATAATTCAGGCAAAAGAATTAGCTGAAAAAGCTAATCGAGCTAAAAGCTCATTTTTAGCCAAAGTTTCACACGAATTAAGAACTCCATTAAATGGAATTTTAGGCATTGCAAGTATTTTGAATAAATCAATATCTGACACCAAGGCTTTAGAATTCATAAATATGATTAAATCTTCAGGGGAAGGTTTACTTGGAATTATTAATGATATTCTTGATTATACAAAAATTGAATCTGGAAAACTTTCAATTAGAATCTCTGAATTTAACATTCAAAATGTTATTGATGATGTAATGAATTTAAATAAATATACATCTATTGCTAAAGGCTTAAGATTTAAAAGTTCTATTGAGGATAACGTCCCTCTAAATATTATTTCAGATGCTGGTAGACTTAAACAAATTTTGATGAACTTGGTTGGAAATGCAATTAAATTCACTGAAAATGGTGATATAAATTTGAATGTTTCTACAACATATTTTGAGTCAAATAAAATTGAATTATTATTTAAAGTGAAAGATACTGGAATAGGTATTCCTAAGGAAAGTTGGAATCTTTTATTTAATTCTTTTTCTCAAGTAGATAATTCATTAACTAGAAAGCATGGTGGAACTGGTCTAGGACTTTCTATTACAAAAGAATTGGTTGAATTATTAAATGGAAAAATTTGGTTAGAATCCGAAGAAAATGTTGGCTCTACATTCTTTTTTTCAATTAAAGCAGAATGTTCTGATTCTAATAATTCAATTGCAACAATTAATAATATTCCTAAAATTCCTGAAATTCCTAACAGAATTGAAAAGATTCCTTTAAAAATATTATTAGCTGAAGATAGCCTAATAAATCAAAAAGTAATTGAATCTATGCTTGAGAATAAGTATTGGAAAATTGTCTGTGTGGATGATGGCATTAAAGCTATTGAACAATCAAAATCAGGAAATTTTGATTTTATTCTGCTTGATTTAAATATGCCAGGAATTAATGGTTTTGAAGCTTCTCAAATCATTAATCATTGCTTTAAAAACAGTCTTTATAAACCTCAAATACTAGCAATAACTGGTGATGTTACTGATAATACCAGAGAAAAGTGCCTTAGAGTTGGAATGTGTGATATTGTTGAAAAACCTGTATTAAGACATTTATTGTTAGAGAAGATTAACCTACATATTGAAAATAAACTTGTTGTTTTTGAAACTGCAGGATATTATAATCTCAATAATATTAACAAAGTTACTCATAAAAATCCTAATATGTTAACTGAAATTCTTAATTTTTTAATTATTCATGGCAAAGAAGAAATCGAATTTATTGAAAATCAGTTAGCTCTAAAGAATTTTGAAGAGATTAGAAAAATTTCTCATAGAATGAAATCTGAATATGGGAATATTGACGCTTTAAATGTTGTTAGATATCTTGATTTGATCGAAATTAAATCGGCAGCAAAAGATTTGAATTTTTTAAATGAAATATTTCCACTATTAAAAAAGGAATTAAATTCCTTGACACAAAACATAATTAATTATATAAAATCAATGGAGGTAAAATGAAAATATTAATAGCAGAAGATGATTTTATCACTGGACAAGTAATGATGGAAATCTTGAATGAATATGGCATATGCGAACTTGCTGTTGATGGTGCAAAAGCTATTGATCATTTTAAACAAGCTTTAATTTCTTCTGAGCCTTACAATGTTGTTTTTTTGGACATCATGATGCCAGAAAAAACTGGTCAAGAAGTTTTAGCTGAAATTAAAATATTGGAAGATGAACGTGGCATCAGAGGACTTGATGGCGTTAAAATCATTATGACTACAGCTCTTGATGACTTTGAGAATATAAAAGTTGCCTTCCATAATCAATGCGATGGCTATATTGTAAAGCCTATTGACGTAGCAAAAATTGAATCTAAATTAAGTGATTTAGGCTTAATTTAACTAAAGTTATTTAATTTAGTCCCGATAATTGTCTTATGATGATTATGGGACTAAATAATGCAGATAATTCAAAGAGAAATCAAAATGATTTTTCTTCTAAAGCATTTGCTGCAGCCGAAAAGTTCCTTGATCTTGGAGCTCCTAAAGATATTACAATGTCTAATCTTACTGATGAAGAAAAAAGCGCTTCACTGAAAATTCTTGCTAAATTGATGAAAGAAGGTATTATTGGTTACCGTTACTATGTTGTTGATGGCAAATTAGAAAAACATTTCATTGAAAATGAATTAGTTGACAAAAGATTAACTAATGCCAAACCTATTAAAATCAAGTTGCCACCAGAAGGCGTTTTAGTTTAAGGAAGATATTGTTCATCTATTGTTTTAATTACTCCACTTTTTAAGTCAACCCAAAAGGGTATTTTAGTATATTTGCTTTTATTCTCGCCTGAAAACAACAATTTAAAATCATCAAATGAAATTACTTTTGTAGCTGATTCATTGTTTTGATCAGCAACTGATTCAATAGAAATTTTAACATTTGCATCAACTTGAATTTTAGAATATTCAACTTTATCATTTCTTATATAATATCCATCGGGAGGAATTCCGTCCATATCGTCAAGATTGATTTTTGGGTCATCTTCTTTCATTGCTTTTCCTGCTTCTTCATCTGAGAACCAGTCAATATAATCAATTTTGATAAATAATTTTCCACCTTCATCGGTAACTGATTGGATGTACCCAACTTTGCGGCTTTCATTGTTGTCAGCTTTAGATTTACCACTAACTTTAACTTCTTCTTTGCAAGAAATAATTGCTAAAGCAACAAATAATATTAAATATATTTTTTTCATCAT
>CAIWET010000342.1 GCA_903911805.1 uncultured Ignavibacteria bacterium
AAACAATTCGATAATAGATTTCCTACATACCAACAATATTTAAACCAGTTTTATTTTACAAGACAAATAAACCCAATATCATTAGCCAATGTATCACCAGAGTCACGCGACCCTTCTAATTTACCTTGTGATATGCGCCCTACAATTTATGATGGTGTGGGTGGTGTATATGGTGAGAATTCAATGAACGCTATAATGCAACTACAAACGAATTTAAATAATCCGAATAAATGGCAAGATAATGTACCAGCTAAAACAGGTTATTATACACAACATGAACACACAAATAATTATTACCGACCATTATCAGCAATTCAAGCAGGACAAGCAACAAGCAACCATGATTTCCACGGTTATTTACTATTTTAGAATAAAAAAATATCTAAATTATCTATAATGGACACTGAAGAGAAAGATTTTTTAGATGATGTAGATGAGAACACTATCAAACCAAAGAAGAAGCAACTAAGCGAACAAAAATTACAGCATTTACAAAACATAAGAGTAAAAGCATTAGAGAAGAAGAAAGAAATGAAAGAGATTACAGAGAAAGCAAATAAATTAAAAGAAATTGAATCACTTAAAAAGGCTAAGCAATATGAAAAAGAACAATTAGCTAAACAATATGATGAGATGATAGAAAAAGAAAAAAAAGTAAAAGAAGAGAAACCAGTAGAAAAAGAAGAAATTAAACAAGTAGAAGAAAAACCAAAACCAAAAGAAAAAGAAGAAGTTAAACCAAAGAAAAAGAAAATAATTAAAAAAGTTATTTATCAAGAAGCGTCATCATCAGATTCTGATAATGCTGATGAAGTAGAAATAGTTAAAGTAAAGAAACAACCAAAACAAATAAAACAACCAGAACCACAACAAAAACCATTAATAAACAATTCATATAGTAATTTATTATATGAATCATCCATTGATAAATTAAAATCTCGGATGATGGAAGATAGAGCAAAATATTTAATTTCTTCCGTGATGCCCTCATACGGTTAATACTAATGCAGTATCCCAATTTAATTTAAATATGTGTTTACTTGTTTGGTCAATAATTAACGCGTCATGTTTGTTCACTGTAGCATATTCAAAAACGATTTTAAATTCTTCTTCTTTTATGACTCCTGATATTTCGGGGTATATTTGCTCTACGACACTTTGAACATTAGCAAATTTAAATATAATCCATATGTCCAAATTACGACGTAATACGGGCGGAATCGCCTTTATATATTGCGTTGTAAATAATAAATTACATTGAAGATGACGGTGTTTTATGGTTAGATTATTAATTGCGCTATTTTTATTTTTAAATGCGTTTGCATCTCCTACCAAATCATCAAAAACTAGAAAATTAATTCGTGGATATTTATAAGGCGGGTGTGCTATTTCATTAGGTTCTCTAAAATCATATTTTGATAATATTAATAATTCATCAGGTAGTAAAAGATTAATATTCTCATCAATTTTCATGTATTTCTTCCAAACTACAACATATTTATTAAAATCTTCTATTTCTTCTTTTTCCTTTTCAATTTCATCTAATTTTTTTAATAGTTTTTCATCTGAATAATCCATTATAATATCATCTTCATCTAAATATTTTAATGTCTCGTATATAGGATTTGCCGATGACATTATTGTAGGACAAAACACTATAACGCGGATGTCCATTTTATGCCCGTCGTTATCGTATATAGGGTATTTTTCATAATTTTTTAATAATTTAATTAATGAGTAAGTTTTTCCCGAGCCTTTACTACCAATAAAAATTGATGTAAAATAACACGGTGGG
>CAIWET010000343.1 GCA_903911805.1 uncultured Ignavibacteria bacterium
CCAAATGTTTTGAAAAAAAATCGTAAATTTGTAATCTTTAGGTATTTTAAATATTGAAAATTAATTTTAGCTATGAGTAAAGAATTCGCAAAAGCATACAATCCCCAAGACGTTGAAAAAAAATGGTATGAATTATGGCAATCTAACCAAATTTATAAATCAAAAGATAAAACTGATAAACCAACATATAGTGTTTTAATGCCTCCTCCTAATGTTACTGGCATTCTTCATTTTGGTCACGTACTTAATAATTCTATTCAAGATGTTTATGTTCGTTGGAAAAGAATGGATGGATACGAAGTTTGTTGGTTCCCTGGTATTGACCACGCTGGTATTGCTACTCAATCACGTGTAGAAAAAGAACTAAAAGCAGAAGGTTTAACCAAATATGATTTGGGAAGAGAAAAATTCTTAGAAAGAATTTGGGAATGGAAAAATAAATACGGAAACATTATTTTTGAGCAATTAAGATATATTGGTGTTTCTTGCGATTGGTCCAGAACTATTTTTACTATGGATGAAAATCCTTCAAAAGCTGTTAAAGAAGTATTTATTAAACTTTTTGATGATGGATTAATTCATAAAGGAAAAAGAATTATAAATTGGTCTCCATTGGCTCAAACAGCTTTATCTGACGAAGAAGTTGATTTCAGAGAAATTAAAGAACATTTATTTACTCTAAGATATAAATATTCTGATTCTGATGAGTTTTTAAAAGTTGCAACAGTAAGACCTGAAACAATTTTCGGTGATGTTGCAATTGCAGTTAACCCTAATGATGAAAGATTTAAAGACAAAATAGGAAAAACAGTTATTATTCCTTTAGTTGGTAGAGAAATTCCAATCATAGCTGATGATTATGCAGATCCTAAATTCGGAACTGGTTGTGTTAAAATAACACCTGCACACGATCCTAACGATTTTGAAGTTGGCTTACGCCATAATCTGGAAATGCCTAATTCAATTAATCCTGATGGTACTTTAAATGAATTAACTGGCGAATTCAATGGAATTGAAAGATTTAAAGCAAGAAAATTAATTTTAGAGAAATTAAAAGAACTAGATTTAATTGAAAAAATTGAAGATTATACTCACAATGTTGGATTTTCTCAACGTGGTGGTGAAGCAATTGAACCTTATTTATCAGACCAATGGTTTGTAAGTATGAAACCATTAGCCGAAATTGCCTTGAAACCAGTATTAGATGGTGAAATTAAATTTTATCCTAACCATTGGACAAAAACTTACGAACATTGGATGAATAATATTAGAGACTGGTGCATTTCTCGTCAATTATGGTGGGGTCATAGAATTCCAGTATATTATACACCTGAAGGTAAATTTACTGCTGCTCATAACGAAGAAGAAGCAAGAACAAAATTGGGAATTGATTCAAGTATTTCCTTAGAACAAGATCCTGATGTTTTGGATACTTGGTTTTCATCTTGGTTATGGCCTATGACAACAATGCAATGGTTAAAAGATGATGAAGATATGACAGAAATTATGAAAACATATCTTCCAACAGACTTAATGGTAACTGCTCCTGATATTATCTTTTTCTGGGTTGCAAGAATGATTATGGCATCTGTTAAGTTTAAACAAATTATACCATTTAAAGATGTTTATTTCACAAGTCTTATTAGAGATGGTCAAGGCAGAAAATTATCAAAATCTCTTGGTAATTCTCCAGATCCTTTAAATGTTGTTGATAAATATGGAGCTGATGCAGTTAGATTTACAATGCTTTACCTTTCTCCTTTAGGACAAGATGTTAGAATGGATGTAAACATTGAAACTCAGGATATTCCTTCAATGGAAATTGGAAGAAATTTTGCGAATAAGGTTTGGAATGCTGGTAGATTTTTGATGATGAAAAAAGAGGGAATTGAAAATATCAATTTCGATAGAAATATTCCAATTAATGCAAATTTTGAAGGCGCTTCTTTTGCAGATAAATGGATATATTCAAAATTCCAATCTTCTCTTAATTCTGCTATTCAAGCTCTTAATAATTATAAACTTAACGATTATTCAAAAATAATTTATGACTTTATTTGGAGAGATTTTTGCGATTGGTATGTAGAAATATTTAAAGTTGAATTTAATAATGCTGAAAGTGATTTAGCTAAAAAGAATTTAGTAGAGTTTGCATTATCTTTATATTCAAATATCATAAAAATTCTTCATCCAGTAATGCCATTTATTACCGAAGAAATTTATCATAATTTATTTGACCTTGATGATAATATTTCAATAAGTACCGAAGACTTTCCAAAGATTGATGAAGGATTTATTAATCCTCAAATAGAGGAACAATTCGAAGTTCTTCAAATGTTAATCGAAGAAATTAGAAAACTTCGTTCATCAATGAATATTCCGCCTAGCGAAAAAATTGAATTGATGATTTCAGCTAAAAACAACGAACAAACAGAATTTTTATCTAATTTAAAAGATATTATATCAAATTTATCAAGATGTTCGTCACTTACAATCGGTGAAAATCTGATTAAACCTGAAAAATGTATTGCTGGTGTTATCAGAGAAATTGAAGTTTACATTATAGTAAATTCTAGTATTGATGTTGAAAAAGAAAGAGAAAGAATCAATAAAGAAATCGAGAGATTAGAACGAAATATCAAAGGTTCTGAAGGCAAATTGAATAATGAAGGATTTGTTGCTAAAGCACCTGAAAATGTTATAATTGCAGAACGTGAAAAACTCGAAAGTATGAAAGAATCTTTAAGAAAAGTAAAAGAAAATTTAGAAAATTTAAGTTAAATATAAATTAAGAGAGTGCAATGATAAAAGATACTCCCAAACTGATTTTAAGAGATATTCCAGATCTACATAAAGTAGATGTATATTTAAAAAACGGCGGTTTTGATGCTTTCAAAAAAGCTCTAACTTGGACACCTGATGAGGTTACTAACGAAGTAAAGAAATCTGGACTACGTGGTCGTGGTGGAGCTGCTTTCCCAACTGGATTAAAATGGTCATTTATGCCAAAAGGCATTGACAAACCAAAATATCTTGCTATCAATGGTGATGAATCCGAACCAGGTTCATTTAAAGATAGACAAATTTTTGAGCAAAATCCTTTGCAGCTTGTTGAAGGAATTTTAATTGCTGGTTATGCTATGGGATTAAAAGCTGGATATATTTATATTCGTGGCGAATACCATAAGTGGGTAAAACTAATGGAAGATGCTGTTAAATCAGCTTACGATGCTGGATTTGTTGGTGAAAAAATGAAAGAAACATTTGGAACCAATTTCTCTATGGACATTTATGTTCATAAAGGTGCCGGAGCATATATTTGCGGAGAAGAAACATCATTGATGAATTCTCTTGAGGGTGAACGCGGTTATCCAAGAGTAAAACCTCCATTCCCTGCTCAATTTGGACTTTGGGGAATGCCAACAACAGTTAATAATGTTGAAACTATTGCGACTGTTCCAGCAATTTTAAATATGGGAGCAGAAAATTATTCAAAAATTGGTGCTCCAAAGCATCCTGGTACTTTATTATTTGGTGTTAGTGGTCACGTAAATAAACCAGGTGTTTATGAATTACCAACAGGTACTTTATTGACTGACATAATTTATGATGTCTGTGGTGGTGTAATTGGAAATAAAAAAATAAAAGCAGTTATACCAGGCGGATCTTCAATGCCACCACTTAGAGGTGATGAAATTGAAGGAGTTATGATGGATGAAGAGTCGCTCAAGCCTCTTGGTACTCATATCGGAACTGGTGGTATTATGGTTATGGATGAAGATACTGATTTAGTTAAAATCACTTTAAGAATTGCTCATTTCTATCATCACGAATCTTGCGGTCAATGCACTCCTTGCAGAGAAGGAACTGGTTGGATGGAGAAAATATTAAAGAGAATTTTAAAAGGTGAAGGAACTTCAAAAGATTTGGATTTATTAGTTTCTGTAGCAAATAATATTGAAGGAAATACAATTTGTGCTCTTGGTGATGCAGCTGCTTGGCCTGTTAGAGGTTTTGTAACAAAATTCAGAGATGAATTTGAAAAAAGAGTAAAACCATCACGTGAGTTCGTGGCTCCAAATGTTGTTCACGGTAAAGTAACATCTAAAGATAAATTAGTTTTTGCTTAGCAATACAAATGAATAAATATAAAAGAATAGGGTTATTTGGTGGTACATTTAACCCTTTTCATTTTGGGCACCTTACAATGCTTAATAACTTTATCGATGAACAGAGTTTAGAAAAGTGCCTGATAATTCCAACTAACGTCTCCCCTTTTAAAACTGATATGAATTCTGATCATTCAAATAATTTTCATCGATTAAATATGCTTAAATTATTATTTGAGAATGATTTGAAAGTAATAATTGATGATTACGAAATTAGTAAAAATGAAATTTCATACACAATAAATACCACTAATTATATAATCGCAAATTATAATCCCAATGAATTATTCCTTCATATTGGAGCTGATCAAGTCAAAAAATTCAATCAATGGAAATCTTGGGAAGAAATAATAAACAAAGCAACTCTTTGTATATCAAATAGAGATGATACAAACATTAATGAAATAAATAATTTTATTGAATCTATTAGTAAAATTGGGAAAAAGCCAGTGCTACTCTCTTCCCCATTAATTAAAATATCCTCTACTGAAATCAGAGAAGATATTAAATTTGGCAGATCTATTTCTGGGAAAG
>CAIWET010000344.1 GCA_903911805.1 uncultured Ignavibacteria bacterium
TCATTAATAATTCCAATAGATCCAACTCTTTGTAGATTTTCAAGAAATCCACTTAATAATTTCCAATTTTCTCCAATATCAATTGAAGAATATAGCTTTCCATTGCTTGTAACAACAAATAACTTTTTACTCTTTTGAATTATGTTAGTCACATAATAGCCATCAAATTTTTTTGTTTCAATATAATTCCCTATTGTATCTTTAACAATAATACCAGTAAGAGTTGGAAAAAAGCATCTATTTCCCAAAGTTACAATATCGGAAAGACCTCTTAAAGTATCCAAATCAAAAATTTTCCATATTTTATCTTGAAATATTCTTTTAAAAAATTCTCCTCCCAAAGTGATACAATAAACATCGTCTTTATCAATAATAATTTTTGATGTATTTACAGAATTTAGACCGCAGTTATTCTGAGTCCAAGTTTTACAGTTATCAGTAGATTTGTAAATTCCTTGTCCAGTACAAAAATAATATGATGAATCAATTTTAATGCTGGCATTAATGCTTTGGTAATAATAAAAGCCTGATTTTTTTTCATAATTTGATAAATTATTTGACAATATAAAATTACCTTCATAACTGCTAATCAGGTAATTGTCTTCAACTTTTTCTATGTTAGTTAGAGTATAAAGTCCAATATCAATTTTACTCCAGTTTTCACCGTTATTACTAGAATAATATAATTTTGCACCATCTGAGAAGAAATAAATATTATCAATTATTTTAAAAAATCCTACACTTTTAATTTTAAGTTCAAATGGTTTCAAAATCCAAGTATCTCCAAAGTCGACAGATGAATAAATTCCTAAATCAGTTAAAAGTAAAAATTCATTATTAAAGTAAAGAGCTTTATAAATTTTATAGCCTGTTAATGAAGGTCCTTTTTTAATCCAATTTTTACAAGTGTCATAAGATACCACAAACTCTTGTGATGTAATTGTGAAAAATTTATTATTTTTAATCAAAGAAAATATTAGAGAATTATCTAAATTTGTACTTGAAAAATACCATGATTCACCTTGATCAAAACTATAATTAATTACATTTCCTGTATTAGCAATTAAAGTATCATCATATACAAAAATATTATTAGAAGTTAGACCATTGAGCCCTTTGTTTCTTTCAATCCAATTTGCTCCTTGATTTGACGTGTAAATTATTCCACCACCATAAGTAGAAATGAAAATTTCATTTTTATAGTTTTTTGCAATAGATGTTATATAGCCACCATCCAAACCCTCGTTTATTTCTTTCCATTGGGCATTTAAAAGAGTGGAAGCAAAAATTAAGAAAAAAGTTATTGTATTTTTCATTTTAATTTTCAAATAGTTTTAAACTAAAAAGGTTATTTGAAAATAATTTCAAATAACCTTATTTTTCTATTGACATAAAGTTGCTGAATTAAAACAACCAGTTATTGGATTGTTCTCATCTGGATCTTGCGGTTCAGGATTTGGGCATAAATCATTAATTGTGCCATTAACAATTATTGGAGTAGATGTTGTTTTGACGAATTTATTATTTCCAGTATCCCAACATAATGTTTTGGTTTGCTTGCAGTAACAAGTTTCGGTACATGCAAAATATAATATATTGCCATTAACCCATACTTTTTGATAACACAAGGGCACATAAACATCCCAAGTCATTTCTCCTCCATTACAAGGTCCTGGTAAGCCACAAAGTGAATTTAGTCTAATTGCTGATTTAAGATCATTTATTATCTTGCTCCTTACTTCCCAAGGTGTTAAAACTTGATTACATGTTTCAACTGGGTAGTACCCAACTAAAGTAACGTCGCTAGGATATGCAACATTACAATCTACACAAACATCAACATTAAAAGTACATGTTCCTATCTGAACTTGATAAGTCATAAAAGTATAACCAGTGGGACAAGAATTAGCTTCATTAAAGCTAAGAATCGAGAATAATGCGATAAGCATTGTAAAAATTAATTTTTTCATAATTAACTCCTTTTATAAAGTTTGAAATTAGCAAATAAGTCCATAACTTTATCGTCACTAAATTTTCGTAAGGTTATGTATATAA
>CAIWET010000345.1 GCA_903911805.1 uncultured Ignavibacteria bacterium
CGACGCTGTTAAATTTTATGCGCAATTTGCCGATGTTGTGGTTCTTGCCCGTGAAATGAATATTGGCCGTGTTTGGGAAATTTCCAAACAGATCAGAGAACATTTACTTCATATATTAAATTTGTAAAATATCGAGCACCGTCAGATTCTGCTTACATTGTTTTGCAACGAGCTGCGGGTTTTTATACAGCAACAAAAAAATTCTCACAGGCAAGTAAAATATTTGAAGAAAATAAAAAATTATTTCCAAATTACGTGCATCAAATAAATGAAATTCAAGCAATTTTGGATGCTCCAGACGAACCGATAAAGCACATTAATCTTGGGCCAACTATTAATAGCAGTTCTGATGAATTTATGCCCGTACCAACTTTCGATGGCGATAAATTATTTTATACAACTGATAGGTTGCAAGATTCTGATGGTGAAGAAATACTAATTTCAGATTTCAAACCAATAACTAATCTATGGAATAAATCATATTCAATTAGTTCACCTATTAAAACACGAAAAAATGAGTCAGTATCAAGCATAACAACTGATGAAAATACAATTATTCTATTTGGAAATTACAAAGGTGGTTTAGGTAAAGGTGATATATTTTATACAGAAAAGAAATTTTCAGGCTGGAAAGAAGTAATTCCTTTTCCAAGACCAATAAATAGTGAATATTTTGATGGTGATGCTACGATTCTAACTAACAACAAAATAATGATTTTTGTGAGCGACAGACCAAATAATGTCACTAAATATCTTCCCAAAGATTCTTGTTATTTAGGTTCTTACTGGGGTAATACTGACATTTATATTTCTCAAAAAATTGATTCAATTTGGAGGGAACCAATAAATTTAGGATCTGTTATAAATACTAATAGAGCAGAAAGATTTCCTTTTATACATCCCGATTTAAGAACTCTCTATTTTTGCTCTGAAGGATTGCCAGGATTAGGTAAGCTTGATATTTTCATGTCCACTCGTAAAAATGATACTTCTTGGAATGAATGGAATGAACCTATTAATGTTGGCAAATTCATTAATACACCTGAAGATGAAACTAATTTCATTTTTTCTTCTAATCCTGATTTTGCATATATTTCCAAACAAGATAAAGAAGGTTTAGGTGGACTTGATATTTATAGAATTTATATTAGTGACAAACTCAAACCTTTGAAATTATTTCGTATGACGGGTTTTGTAAGGGACAGTAATGGTTTTAAATTAGAAGCTAATATTTCTTGGGAAGAAGTAGGAAATAAATTTAATTCTGGAACAACAAGAACTAATCCACAATATGGTAGTTTTCATTTATTTCTACCATTTAATAAGGAATTTAAAATAGTTGTTTCTAAGAAGAATTATACTTCCTTTGAATGCTTAATTAACACTTCAAATGGGATTATTACCAATGATACAATTACAATTAACTCATTAACTCCTTTAAAATCAGACATACGGGATGAATTTATAAAATTTTATCAAGCTTTAGATAATCCAGATTCTGCATACTTTAAATTAGATGGAATCAGTTACTCTTCTGGAGCATTTTATTTTAATGAAGGAAAACTTGTTTCAATTCCTGAATTAGATAATTTTGCTGAATTTCTAAAATCAGAAATGGATATTAAAGTAAGACTTGCAGGTCACGCGGATATAAAAGGATCTTATGAAAGTAATTTAACTCTTTCAATTGAAAGAGCTCAAGGTGTTGCAGACTACTTAATTAAAAAAGGGATAGATAAAGACCGCTTTTTTATAATGGGTTTTAGCAACACAATTCCAATAGCATCTAATAAGACCGAAGAAGGACGAAGAAAAAATCGTAGAGTTGAATTTAATCTTTTAAAATAATTATGAAATATTGTTTGTACATATTAATGTTTTTATTTACAATTTACAATGCTTTTTCTGACAGATGCAGAGATTTTATGCTAACTGATGGTTCAGAAACTGTTGTTAGTTATGGAATAGATACAACTTCAAACTGGTGGATTAAAACTTCTCCATTTTCAGGTCACTATCGCTATATGATTGGAGAATTCACTTCTCAATCATATATGGAAGTATCTGAAATTATTTTCTCTCCTGATGGCTTCAAATGGGCTTTCTTTGCAAAGACTAACACCCAATGGTATTTAGTTTCTAATGACACATTATTGCCTTTATATTGCACTAAACCAGGATTTATTAAATATACAAATAGCTCAGAAAAATTGATTTATTCTTATTATCAAGATGATATTGAAAATATTATCTCTGACAATATCAATATTAAAGCAAACAACAGAATGCCTGATTATTTTTTTACTTCTTTCAATGGTGACCGATTTGCAATGCTTGGATATCGAGGTAAATCTTATGTAATTAATATTAATGGCAAAGAATCAGAGCAATTTGATAGAATTATTCCAGTTGGTTTTTGGTATAATGGCGAATTCCTTTATGCAACTCTCTCTGGTTCGACTTGGGAAATTAAACTAGGGAATAAAACAATTGCAGATGGATATGAAACAATAAATGATGCTGCGATAAATTATTTTGGAAATTGTGCTGGATTTTTGGCAAGAACACGCGGTGGAAATTCTTACGGAATTCTTATATCAGATGAATATTATGATCCCTTGATTTCAAAAGATTTTGAGACAACTTTTAATCTAACGCTTCATCCATATTTACCCATGATGGCTTTTAATGCAACTAAAAATGGTGGCAATTTTATTATCTTCTCTAACACTGAATATTCTGGAGGTGAAACTACAAGTAAACCTTTCTTTACCCATGATGGTGAAGAAATGTATTATTTTGGTTGCAATATTGATTGCTTCATCAATATTGGTGGAAGAAAATATACTCAAAATACTTTGTTTGCATTAAATGTTGCTTATTCTCATAAACCAAATTCACCAACAATTGGATATACATCAAATTCAGCTTTAATGGTAAGAGAATTACAAGAAAATAGAATTTATTCAGGTATGATGGTTGATGAAACATCCAACTCAATTTACAATTGGAAAAAAAAGAGATATGAGGCATTAGGAAGAATCAGCAATAAAATTTACTTACTTACTTGCGCCTTTTAATAAGCTAATTTCATTAAATTTAATAATTTGTGTAAAAAAAAGTGTGTTTATTTTTACTCAAAATTTTGATATTTCATTAATTATCCTTAATTTTGTTGGCTTTAAAATATTGGAAGTTGAAAAAGTGTTGCGAATTTTCATACAAGGGCTTAAAGACGGAATCTACGATGTGGACGAAAAGACTGATGCATCAAGCTTTTCCGGACTTTCTCCTGAATATCAGGGAGATATTTCTCTTATAGGAAAATTGTATATTGTTGGAAAAAGATACTCATTTAAAGGAAAAACTAATGCAAAAGTTGTTCTGGAATGTGACTTATCTTTAGAGGAATATGAAGAAAATATTGAATTTGATATAAAAGCATCCTTTTTTGCTGATAATGAATTATTTTTTTTGAATGAAGAAAATGAAATAACAGATTCAGAACAGCATATTATTAATGAGGATGATAAATATTTAGACTTAACAGATGACATTAGAGAAGAATTGATTGTTCATTTGCCGATGAAAAGGATTCATCCAAAATATAAAGGTAAAACTTTTGAACAAATTCATCCCGAATTGTCAGAGAAGAAAACGAAAAAAGTAAAAAAAGATGAACCAGTTGATGACAGGTGGTCAGCTTTAAAAAATTTGAAATTAAATTAATTTATTAAATATATTTGAAAAAGGTGCATTATGCCGAATCCAACCAGAAGAAGTTCTACACAAAGAAGAGACAAAAGAAGAACTCACTATAAAGGAGTTATTCCAGCAGTTACAGCTTGCCCACAGTGCGGCGCCGTTAAAATACCACATAGAGTTTGCCCTGAATGTGGCTACTATAATGGTAGAAAAATGATTGCTTCATTGTAATCTTTATATAACTTAATGTCTGAGAAAAGAAAAATAAGAATTGCTTTAGATGCAATGGGTGGCGATTTTGCCCCTTTGAATGAAGTTCAAGGGGCTAAGCTTGCCTATAATTTAAAGAAAGATGCTATTGATTTAGAAATCATTTTAGTTGGCGATGAAGCAAAAATAAATAATGCTATTGCCAACACTCCTGATTTCAATATCAATTATCGCATAGTTCATACAACTGAGGTTGTAACTATGGAAGATGATGCATCTGCAGCTATCAAAAAGAAAAAAGATTCTTCTCTAGCGGTCGGAGTCAATCTTCATAAAAATGGAGAAGCTGAAGCCTTTTGCTCAGCTGGTAATACTGGTGCTGTTATGTCAACAGGAACAATTTTACTTGGAAGAATTAATGGTGTATCCAGACCAACTATTGGATCTTTCTTTCCTACCAGCAAGGACTTACCTTGTTTGGTAGTTGATGTTGGCGCAAATGTAGATTGCAAACCAAGATTTTTATATGAATTTGCCGTAATGGGAAGTATTTATTATTCCCAGATTTATAACATTAAAAATCCAACGATTGGATTATTAAATGTCGGCGAAGAAGAATCTAAAGGGAATGTTGCTGCCTATGAAGCTAACGAATTATTAAGAAATTCTAATTTGAATTTTATTGGTAATGTGGAAGGAAGAGATATTTTACTCGGTAATTCCGATATAGTAATTTGTGATGGATTCATTGGAAATATCGTTTTGAAATTCGCTGAAAGTGTTTTTTCATTCTTAAAGATTAAATTTAAAGCATTTGCGGATAAAGGTATTTTAAATAAATTAATGATGGGAATTTTTCAACCCATTTTAAAAAATATATTTAAAGATTTTGATTATCAGAAATATGGTGGCTTACCACTCTTGGGTGTTAATGGAGTTGTGATTATCGGACACGGTAAATCAACCCCTGTTGCTATCCAAAATATGATACTCAAGGCTATCGAAGTTGTTGAATTAGATGTCAACAAGAAGATTGAGATAGCATTAAACTCATAAGTTTTATAAACTAAAATAGGTCTTTATGCCAGCTACAATAACGGCTCTGGCTCATTACTTACCGCCAGATGTCTATACAAACGAATGGTTTGCAAAGCGTTTGGATACCAATGACGAATGGATATTCAGTAGAACAGGAATTAAAGAACGCCGCTTTGCAAAAGACGGTGGTACTTCTGATTTAATCGTTCCTGCTGCTCAAGAAGTTCTAAAAAGAAGAGGTATCGGACCCGAGGAAATCGATTGTATAATAGTTTGCACAGTAACTCCCGATCACTTTTTTCCAAGTACAGCTGCATTAGTGCAAAGAAAACTTGGTGTTAAAAATGCTTGGGGATTTGATTTATCAGCTGCTTGCTCAGGATTCGTATTTGGAATCATTACAGCTTGCAAATTAGTAGAATCAGGTGCCGCTCAGAAAATTTTACTTTGCGGGTCTGATAAAATGTCATCAATTATAAATTTTGATGATAGAGCTCAAGCTGTCCTCTTTGGTGATGGCGCTGGAGTTTGCTTAATTGAAAAATCCAATGACGACAGTCTTGGTATGTTAGATTTTAGAGCTTATCTTGATGGTGCAGGCGAACCTCATTTGCATATGGTTGCAGGTGGCTCGTTCAAACCAGCAAGTGAAGAAACAGTTAAAAATAAAGAGCATTATATTGTACAAGAAGGTCAGCCCGTATTTAAAGCTGCCGTAATAGGAATGGCAGACGTTTCTTATGAAATTATGGAAAGAAATAATCTTAAAGCAGAGGATATTGCTTGGTTAATACCTCATCAAGCAAATTTAAGAATTATTTCTGCAACTGCTAACAGAATGGGTATCGGAATGGATAAAGTTATGGTTAATATTGAAAAATATGGAAACACAACTGCCGGAACAATTCCAATCTGCTTATCTGAATTATACGAAAACAAACAATTAAAAAAAGGCGATAATATCGTACTTTCCAGTTTTGGTGCAGGCTTCACTTGGGGCGCTGTTTATTTAAAATGGAATATGAACGATTAGTTCTGAAGGGATTAAATTATGAAAAAAGCATTAGTTTTCTCCGGACAAGGTTCGCAATACGTTGGAATGTTCAGTGATTTATACGAGAACAATCCAGTAGCAAAAGAATTAGCCGATAAAGCCAATGAAATTCTTGGTTATTCCATTACTAACATTTGCTTTAATGGTCCAATTGAAACACTTAAAGAAACAAGATATACACAACCTGCAATTTTCTTGCATTCTGCAATTTTAAAATCAATATTAGAGGATAAATTACAGTTTGATGCAGTTGCTGGTCACTCAGTAGGCGAATATGCAGCACTATTTGCAGCAGGCGTGCTTTCTTTTGAAGATGCACTTAAATTAGTTTCATTACGCGGTCAACTTATGTTTAATGCTGGGGAACAAAATCCTGGAACTATGTTTGCAATCATTAATCTTGCTGAAGACAAAGTTGAAGAATTATGCAAACAACTTACAGATGAAGGCAATGGCAACGTAGTTGTCCCTGCAAACTACAATACAGTTGGTCAATTAGTTATTTCTGGATCAAGAGATTATTTAAGAGAAAAAGCGCATTTATTTAAAGAAGCTGGTGCAAGAATGGTAACAGAATTAGTTGTAAGTGGTGCATTCCACTCACCGCTACTATTACCAGCAAAAGCTGAATTAGAAAAAGCAATAAATTCTCTTCAATTCAATAACGCTAAAGTACCAGTTTATTCAAATGTATTTGCAAAACCATTTACTAAAGCTGAAGAAATAAAAGAAGCCTTAATTATGCAATTGACTTCTCCAGTAAAATGGACTCAGTCTGTAATCCAAATGCAAATTGACGGAATTTCTGAATTTATTGAATTAGGTCCAGGAAACGTTTTGCAAGGATTGATAAAAAGAGCAATCAAA
>CAIWET010000346.1 GCA_903911805.1 uncultured Ignavibacteria bacterium
AGTAATTATAATAATTATTTTTTAACACATTTTTATGATGATTTTGGAAAATCTAAAATTATCGCTTGGAGATATGATAATGATTTTATTTTAAATGAGAAGGAAATTTTAAATTATTTTCCCAAAAAATCAATAAGTTATTTTGGTACGAAAAGTTCATTATTGTTTAGTGATGATTACGGTACAGTCCGTGTGTATAAGTTTGATGATGTTAAAGAATCAGATACTAAAATAAATCCTCCAAAGTCACTAATTTATAGATTAAGTGATACAGTAAAGCTTTCAGGTACAACATCAGCAAATACACCTGAAATTGTTTGGGATTATGGAGACGGAACCAATGATTCGAACAAATTAAGTGTAAATCATATTTTTAAGAAAACAGGTATCTTTTTGGTTAAATTAAGCGCTAAAGATAAAAATGGAATTTCTTTTGATACAATTTCAATTAAAATCATTAAAGATTTGGTTCCGAAATATGATTTTGAGTTTTTATTGAGTGGTGATACATCAAAAATTCAATTTCATAATCAATCAAATGGTGATATACAAAAATACGAATGGGACTTTGCAGATGGAGAAAAGTCAAATGAAATTGAACCTATACATAATTATTTTAAAAAAGGGAACTATTTAGTAAAACTTACTGCTACAGATGAGGTTGGAACAAAAGTATATTTTTATAACACGTATGTTTCTATAAAAGAGAATCAAAATTTCAATGTTGATTCAGCTAATTTTAAATTTATAACCTATAATGAAAGTGATGCATGGTATACAACGGATCATGTTGAATGTATTTCTGCAATAGAAGTATCAGAAAATTTGATCAATTGTTTTTTTTATGCTTATAAGAAACCTGATGGACGATGGCCTATAGGGAGATCTATAAATCTGATAAATAATAAGATCCAAAATTCAACTATTAATGGTAAATTTTTATTTAATCCTAGTAATAATGATTATTATGAAACTGATGAATCTAGAACATATATGAGTATTTATACTATGTCAAATACGAAATCAAAAAGCAAATTAGGTGTTATTGACATAGAACGTCTTATTGATGAAAAATTTTATGAATTTGGTTTAAGCGATGAGCCAATTTTTATATCGAACTATGGTTGGTACAAAAATTTTTCGTTTTTAAATAAGGTAATAAGTTTTAATCCACCTTCAAGAATAAAGTCAGATAGTTTATTTTATAATCCTTTTGCAATAGGTTTTAATAAAATATCTAAAGAAATAATGTTGTCGACTATGAAGGACTCTTTTAATTTGATTTTAAATTTTTATACATACGACTCACTTAAATTAATAAAATCAATAAATTATAATAATAATCAACTATTGAAAATAGTTGGTGGATGTTCTCTAGTTGATGGTTTTTATTTTGTTGGATTAATTAAAAAGGATTCAATTGCTACTCCATCCATATTGCATTTTGATTTTGATGGAAAGCTAATTAATATTTCTAATTATAATAATTTATTTAAATTGGGCAATGTTTTAAGAAAGATTGGAGATTCTTCATTTGTTTTTACAGGTATTAATAGCAATAATTTATTTAACTTTAATGTTTATAAAATTGGTTACGATATTTTAGTGTATAATATTGTAAATAATACTTTAATTGATAATGTTTATAGTATAAATAAGGGAATTAAAAATTCAATTATTGTTACTGGAAATAAAGGGAATTTTACAAATATTGTTTTTAAAATCAATTTTGATGATTATAAAATACCATTAGGATTTGATACCAAGGATACCACAGATACAATTCCAGTAATTCCAATTGTATCAAAACTCAATTTCCCAAATCCATTCAATCAATCAACCAAATTTGAGTTCAATTCTGATATATCAGGGCAATATAATATGAAAATAATTGATTATTTGGGTGTTGAATTATTCAATGAAACCGGAATAGCGAACGAAGGGAAGAATACAATTAATTTCAGCAGAAAAGGATTATCTCCTGGTATTTACTATTGCAAAGTAGTTTGTGGAAATCAAAATTTTAATTATAAATTTATGATTTCGGAGTGATTATGAAAAAGCTATTTTTAATATTATTGAAGATAACCACCCCACCTGAATAGGAATTCAGGCACCCCTCCTTACAGAAGGAGGGGAAGTAAATATAGTAAAATCATTTAGTTAAGATATAATTATATCCTCTTTCTTCAAGTCCCTCCCTTCATGGGGAGGGATTTAGGGTGGGGTTTGACGAGCTCATTATAAATACTAAAGAGAAACCCCCTAGCCCCCTTTGAAAAAGGGGGGATTAGGAAAAAGAGAGATTCTGCACCGAAGTAATCCTATACCCTATACCCCATACCCCA
>CAIWET010000347.1 GCA_903911805.1 uncultured Ignavibacteria bacterium
TATAAAATTATGAAAAAAATCGCTATAATAATAATACTAATATTTACAAGTAATGTTTATTCTCAAGTCAATCCTGCTCAAAATAGTGGATTCTTCTCTCTTGGGGTAGGATATACTGGGAAATTCAGATTCTTGCCAATTCAAGATTATATTGACCAAATCAAGAACAACAATTTAGGAATTAATCCAATCAAATTGCCAATTTATCTTCACAATATTGAATTGATGACCACAATTGGAATTATTCCAGACCTTCGCATTGGATTAAATATGGGTACTGGAGACGCTTTGAGCGAAATTTCAGAGTTTGCAAATGATAGCAGTTATATTCAAAAATCCTCTGCTTATTTTAAAAATTATGGCATTGATTTTACTTATGCGATTAAATTGACTGATAAATTTGTATTATCTCCTACTTTGGAATTGGGATTAGGTACAATGAATCTTTCAAATTTCGCATATAAAGATGCTGGGTCGATGGATTGGAATGATTTGAAATCAACTTATGACAGGAATAAATCAATAAAAGATAATTTATTGAATGAATTTTATTATGCACAATTTGAAATGAATTTTGAATACGCATTAACTAAGTTTACAGTTTTTAGATTTGGTGCTGGATATATGCAGTCAATGCTAAATACTTGGAATTATAATGACTTTTTGGAATTGAAGAATAAGCCAAGTAGTCTATCAGCAAATAATGTTAATTTGAATTTTGGCATATTTGTAGGAATATTTAATTATTAAAAGGAATTAAGAATGGTAAGTAGAATCATCAAAAAAGCACTAATGGCGCTGCCAGGAATTGGCGTATATTTCAGAGTTAACGATCCTCCAGGACATTTTTATAGTCCAGTAGTTTCAGCAAAAGAAATAATTGAAAAGCAGGATTTCATCTTTTCAAATAAATCCAATAAGATCACTGAAGTCAATCTGAACGAAGATTTGCAGTTGTCATTATTGGAAGAAGTGAAACAGTATTATAAAGATATTCCATTCAAGGCTCAAAAAACCGAAGGACTGAGGTATTACTTTGAAAATGGTTATTATTCTTATTCAGATGCAATTTTTCTCCATACTTTTTTAAGACATTTTAAGCCAAAAAGATTGATTGAAATAGGTTCTGGATTTTCTTCAGCAGTAACATTGGACACAAATGATTTATTCTTTAATAATTCAATCAAA
Source organism: uncultured Ignavibacteria bacterium (assembly GCA_903911805.1). GTDB lineage: Bacteria > Bacteroidota > Ignavibacteria > Kapaibacteriales > UBA2268 > CAIWET01. Next base: position 1,189 of record CAIWET010000347.1, read on the forward strand.
TGTACTTTTATTGAACCCAATCCACAAAGATTATACTCAATATTAAAACCAAATGAAAAAGAGTCAACCGAAATTTTAGTAAATGAAGTTCAACAAATTCCATTAAGTAAGTTTTCTGAATTAAATGATGGAGATATACTCTTTGTTGATTCATCACATATATCTAAAGCTGGAAGTGATTTGAATTACATTATGTTTGACATTTTACCTTCACTAAATAAAGGTGTAATTATTCATTTTCACGATATTTTCTATCCATTAGAATACCCTAAAGATTTATTAGCGAATGGTGATGGATTTGGTGGCAATGAAGCTTATATTTTAAGAGCTTTCTTAATGTATAATGATGCATTTCAAATATTTTCTTTAAATACTTTTTTGGAACAATTCCACAAAGAATGGTTCGAAAAAAATATGCCTTTATGCCTTAAGAATTTGGGTGGTAGTATTTGGATGAGAAAAATAAAATAAAAAATTTCTTTGTTATTATTAGAAATATTCTTAATTTTGTAATTCCTAAAATTAAGGGCTCTTAGCTCAACTGGTTAGAGCGCCGGACTCATAATCCGTAGGTTGGGGGTTCAAGTCCCTCAGGGCCCACAGAAAAATTAATGCAAGTCTATGATATTCAAAGACTTGCATTTTTTAATTTATAGGCAACACACAAAAAAGTTACCACCACCACTCTCTTTTTGATTGTCTTGTCATTAATTCTCTGATTGCAATAATTGGCTCAATATTTTCAAAAAGTATTTTATACATTTGCTCAACAATTGGCATTTCTACTAAGTGTTTTGCACCTAAATGGAATGCTGAATCTGTGGTATTTACTCCTTCGGCAACCATTACCATTTCATTTAAAATTTCTGGTAATTTTCTGCCTTTGCCAATTTCTTCACCTACGTGTCTATTTCTTGAATGTTTGGAGTTACAGGTTACAATCAAATCGCCTAATCCAGATAGACCAGAGAATGTTAATGCACTTGCACCCAACGTTACTCCAAGTCTCGACATTTCAGCTAATCCTCGAGTCATTAAAGCAGCTTTTGTATTTTCACCAAATCCTAAGCCATCAAGAATGCCAGCAGCTAAAGCCATTACATTTTTCAATGAACCACCAAGCTCAGCTCCAATCACATCATCAGAGGAATAAACTCTAAAAGCAGAAGTAGTAAAAATCTGTTGCGCTAAAATGCTAGCATCATGATTTCTACTGGCTGCAAGGATGGTAGTTGGGGTACCACTTGGAACTTCTTCAGCTATACTTGGTCCGCTCATTACTACGTAATGCTCTTCGTCAACACATGAAACTTCTTTTAAAACTTCAGAAATTCTCATCAATGAATGTTTTTCAATGCCTTTAGAAACATTAATTACAATTTTATCTTTCAAATCAAACTTATTATACTCAATCACGTGCCTTATATATTGCGAAGGAGTAGCAACAACAATTACATTGCAATCATTAATTAAAGCAGGATCAGATGTGGCTTTAATTGATTTAGGCAAATCAACTCCAGGGAAAAATTTACTATTTATATTGTTAATATTTATATCTTCTTCAACTTCTTTTTCGTAAGACCACATTATAGGATTGGCCTTATGAGCTAAATAAGCCAATGCTGTACCCCAATTTCCTGCACCGATAAAACCTAATTTCACTTCATTGATTTCCATTATTTTTTCCTTAGTATTTTAAGTTTTTCGAAACTATGCTCGGTACCATTAATTAATCTTCCGATATTTTTTATATGTGTAATTATAATTATCAAAGCCAATGAAAATGCGAAATAAATAATAATATTATATCCTTCAATATTCGCACCAAAGAAATAAGTCCTTATCAACATTGAAATAGGTAAAGTTGATGCACCTAATATTGAACTTAATGAAACATATCCTGTAAGCATTACTACAATTATAAACACGATTAACGCAAATGTGGCATCTATTGGAACAAGTGCAACAATTAATCCAAATGCGGTATTTACTCCCTTGCCACCCTTGAATTTAACAAAAATCGAAAATATATGCCCCAAAACAGCTGCCATACCAGCAACAAACTGGGTTATTACGCTATTGCTTTCCAAAGTGAAATTTTGTGAAAACTGAACTGGATTAAATAGATATGCTGTTAAAACAACTGCAACTATTCCTTTAATAATGTCAGCTAATTGGACAAAAATGCCCCATTTTGTGCCTAACACTCTGAAAACATTAGTGCTTCCCATATTGCCGCTTCCTTGGGTACGGATATCAAATCCGAAGAATACTTTGCTTATGATTACTCCAGTTGGAATTGAACCAATCAAGTATGATAGAAGCAATATTAATATTAAGTTATAATCCATATTTATCCAA
>CAIWET010000348.1 GCA_903911805.1 uncultured Ignavibacteria bacterium
AAACCTAAAAATTATTTTTTCCGCCAAATTGATTCATCTAGTTTTAAAGAAAGAATTGTCGAAGGAATTTGCAAAAAAACTATATGAAAGTTCAAAACAATATATATAAAATTTATAAAAAAGGTAATGGATATGTATTATCAATTTTAAATAATTCAAAGAGATTAATTAAAGTTGGTAATATAATTTCAAGAGATTTTGATAATTGGGTTGAAGAATATTTAATTGGAGTAATTGATAATTCAAATAGAATTTTTAATACTTCTTTACCATACAAAACAAATACAGTTGAATTATATTATAATGGAATTAAGCAAGGTAAAATTATAGATTTTAATGAAAATGGAGAAACCGAAATTCAATTAGAATTTACTCCTTTGAATACTGAAAATTATTTAGATAAATTAATAGTGAGATACAAAAAATGAGTGGAAGCAAAATAAGAACTTCGTTGCAAGTTTTAATTGATCAAAATCTGGATGTAAACTATAAAAAATTAATTAATGTTGCTGAACCGACAACAGGTTCAGATGGAGCAACAAAGCAATATGTTGATAATGTTGCTTCAGGTGTTGGTTCGGCTCTGCATTCTCCTGTAGCAGATTTAGCATCAGCGAAGGCAGTTGGGTCGGTAGGTAGAAGTGATAAAATGTTAATGAATATTGAAACAATGGGTTTATTCAGATTTGATGCTGAATCAACTGATACTTCAAATGATATTACTATTATTAGACCTACTGATATTGCTTCGGATGCTTCTGCAGGTAGATGGGTTAAAATGTCATCATCTTTAAATGATCACAATAATTTAAGTAATATTCAAGGTGGTGCAGCTGGTGATTATTACCATTTGACATCCGCAGAAAAAACGGAAGCCACTAAGAGTGCGAGTGCCACTCAAAGAGGATTATTGTCATCAACAGATTTTAGTGCATTTAACAGCAAATTAGGAGCTTCAAATTTTGCAAATAGGGAAGTCCCTACTGGGAATAAGAATGGCTCAAATACTGTTTATACATTAACTAATACTCCTATCTCAGGTTCCGAAAGTGTTTATTTGAATGGAATGTTAATGAATGCAGGAGTTGGGAATGATTATACAATTTCAAGCAATACAATCACATTTGCTAGTGCACCAGTTTCAACCGATGTAATTTTAGTAAGTTATCAAAAGTAAAAAAGTAAAATGGGACAAACAGAAATAAGTAGCAACCAAATAAGAAATATTAGAGAAGAAGATTTAGATTTCTCAGATGTTACTACTGGCAATGCTTCAACTTTAAAACATGGCTTGGCACCTAAATTATTAAATGACTCAGCTAAATTTTTAGGGAGTGATGGCGTTTGGGATAATGTTAATATTGCTGATGTTCCAAATTTACAAGCTAATTTGGACGGCAAAAGTCCTACAACGCATAATCATAATTTAAATGATTTAACAGAAAAAAGTTATAATAATTTAACTGATAAACCAACGATACCAACTAATCTTGATAGTTTGACTGATGTGGTAATTACTACTCCATCAACAGGTCAAGTATTGAAATTTAATGGTACTACATGGGAAAATGCAACTGGAGGTTCAAATAATATATCTACAAATATAACTTTATTAGTCAATGGTACTGATAATGTTTCTTTGTTATATTTTACAACTATTCAAACCGCATTAAATTATTTAAATGGCAAAAGTATTGATACAGGGGTTACTGTCACAATCCAATTAGCGGATGGTGTTCATTCATTTGCATCACCAATCACTATTGATCATCCGCAAGGCAAACAAATAATAATTGCCGGAACAAATACATATACAACTACATTTTCAAATACATATTCAGTTACAGGGTCAGCTGGGGCTTATTCTGTGACATTTGTGGTTAATGCCGTAACTAATATATCTGTTGGAGATTATATAGATACTAGAGGTTCATCTATCAACACAACAACAATTAAGGGAATTTGGAAAGTTACTGCTGTTGATACTGTTAATAAAAGAATTACTCTTTTTATTTCAACTTCTAGAGGGGCACCAACGACAGGGGCTACGACTGGCACAATTACAATTTACAAATCAATAATTAGTTTTACTGGCTGTGATGGATTCATCGTTAAGACAGCTATTGATTTTTCAAAATTGATAATTGCAGGTGATTTAACATCAACAAAAAAAGGTATATATGTCCGGAATTTAGGCTTTATCACAAATACATCTACATTCGGTATAAGTGCATTCAATTATGGAATATATTTAGAATCGGCTGGATGTGCATTGAATAATATTATGATAAGTGGCTGCATTAGTGGAGCCAGCGCTTATTATGGAGTATATGCTACGAACGATAGCATAGGCAGTATAACAAGTTCATATTTTTCCGGGAATTACAATGCTATTTATATTATTCATAGTTCTTCATTATATTGCACCTCAGCCATTATTATTGGTGGACAGACCGGAGTAACTGTCTCGAAATGGTCATATGCAAATGTTTATGGTTGGACAAAAAACACAGCTAGCGATGCATCTCCAGCAGCAGAAACACTTGGCAATGTGCAATCTTATATTAATTCTGTAGCTTAAATAAAATAGGATAAAAATGATTTTAGTATTGAAAGAAAATATAATTCAAGCAGCTCACGAAGATAGACAATATGATGACATTATTAATAAATACGATAATTGTATATTTATTAAAGTTCCCAATAGCTCGGATATTGAAATTGGTTCTACTTATGAAATGAAGGTAGAAGATATTAGAACTTTAAAATTAAAACAATTAAGCGATGATTTTAATAATTTAGTCTCGCAAGGTTACTACTCAGCAGACTTTAATATTACATTGGCTTTACGCTTAGAGGATATTAACATCTTTTCAGCTCTAATTAATATGTTAAACCTAGCAACCCGCAGAGGCTTTTCTATACCATCGGTAGAAGTAGCGGATATAAATGGAACATCATTTAATTTTGACACAGATAATGCTGAATTATTGCTATTAGCTTATGGTGTTTATTATCGCTCTCTATGGGCGGAAAATATTAGGAAAACAAATATAATTAATTCCGAAACAGACCCAGTTAAATTAATGGATTTGGATATAAATACAATTTAAAATCATGAATAATTTTGAAACAAACATATAGGAAATTTATTTAATGGAGCAATTTATAACAATTAGTGGATCATCTTTAGTAGGGGCTATTTTGTCATTTGTCCTTTATTATTTAAAAAATAAGAAGGATAAAGAAAAAGAAGAAAAAACACAAATAAAAGAATTAGCAACTATAGAAGCAGAAATTGAAAATTTAAAATCAGGTTTACAAAAAGTTTCTGAGATATTGACTAACCATAATCATCAGAAATATGAAGATGATATAAAAGCTTTAAGAAATGATTTCCATGAAGTTAAAGAGACACTGAAAGGTGTTAATACTTTATTATCAGATGTTGGGATAATAAAATTATTTATGCAAGAATTGAAAGATACAAACTTAAGAATTTCAGGTATAATAACTTCGAATAAAGAAGATTTAATTGCAGTGATGAAGGATGTCGAACATTTAAAAGAATTAAGATAATGTTACAGAAGTATAATCCAATAACGGGAAAAGAATATTATGGTTTAGCTCTTCAAGAAGATTTAGACCCTTCAATAAATTTAGGTGGATCATTTAGTTTGCCTAATACATTTTTTGTTAGTGGTAATTTTGCTTCAACAACTGAAAAGAACAAATTAACAATTAATCAAGCATTACAAGAATGTCAGCCAGGAGACAATATAATAATATTACCTGGTATATATACTGAAAATATTGAAATTTCAATGAATGTTAATTTGATTTTTTCGAAAGGTTCAAAAGTTATTAATAATACTGATGATATTATTAGGATTTCTTCTGATTGTGCAATTTATGGTGAAGGAACATTTGAAAATACAGGTACTAATGAAAGTTTTTATACAATCAAAATTATCAATAATGCAGATGTAATTATAAAAGGGAACCAAATTATTGATGAATATGGCGGAGGTGTGTTATGCGAAAGTAATTCAAAAGCATCATTATATTTTGAAAAAATTTATTCGAGACTAGTATTTATTGAATCATCAATAGTATATATTCATTCAAATGAAATTTATGATTTAAGTGTGAGTAATAATGCAAAAGTTACAATTATATGCAAAGCATTCCGCATGGCTGTAATTTCTGGTGGCAAAACCATAATTGATTTTAAAACTAATTTCCAAATAAATGGAACAATTGCACCAGACGGCATAAATGTAAGAATATATGGTGGATATTTAGAATTATTCGGTGGAACACTGCAAAATACTTTAAATGCAGGTTATCCAGTAGAAATAATTAATGGCAAACTAAAATTATCACATATGAAAATTGATGAATTAGATTATACATTACCTTGCATAAATGCATTAGGTGGGATTATTATTGTTGATAATGTTGTTTTAGTTACAGGAGCAACTTATAGCATAAATAGTGGAGCAGGAACAATATTGAAAAATTATATTGGTACTGTATCGAATAAATCTATTAGTCCAAATTTTATTTACGGTAACAATTATTTAATAAATTTATTAACAATTAACTCTCAAGTAGAGTAAAAGGAGAAAAATATGGCTAGTACAACTGATAAACAAATTATTTTGTACGGTGTTCCAGTTTGTTGGGTATTCGATTTAGATGTGGCAACTCCAGATGGAATTATCGATCTTTGGCAATTTGACAACCTTGGTGTCAATCCTACTTATAAAATTATGGCAGGCGGCTCTAGTTCAAGCGGTGGAGAAAATATTGATATAACTAGAGCAGATGGTGGAATTATAAGATTCACTAAAACAATACCGATTATTAAAGGTGAGGACGATACAAAGGCAGTTGAATCTTCAGGCGGTACAAGTGCATCCGGTTTTGGAGAAATGACAATTGTTATTAACGAATCTTACATTGGAGCTTCTTCTTGGACTGCATTTATAAAAGCTGTTCAAGCTAAAAAAGCTAATAGTGCAAAATTCTTAATTGTTTTCCCAACTGGTTATACTCATGCTAGAAAAGGTGCTATGGGGATTGGTATTATCCCAGATGGTTATGTTTATATGATTGGTTCAATCTCGAATGATATTGAGCAGCAAATACAAGCTGGTGCAGCAACTACATTGACATTAACATTCGCGGCTCAAGTTGCAAATGATTGGTTCGATGCTCCAGACAATACTAGCCCAACTGTAAGTTTCACAGGTAAAGGTATCCCTATCAAACGTGGCGGCTCAACAATCCCTGCGACAAACAATGTGCCAGTAGATTTAATTGCTGCAGATATTACAGATTTGCAAGCTGGAAAAATCATTTTAAAAGAAGTAGCATAATTTTAAACCCAATATTTGCCCTCTCATTTGGGAGGGCTTTTTTATATGACATATTTTCAAAGATATAGTTTTATTGAAGATACTTTTGGAGAACAATTTATATATTTTTCCATAAGTAACCATTACAATTCATTAAAAAGCGGTACAGCTCAAGAAGTTGACATATTCAATTTGGAAGATGTTAAGCAAGATTTAAATTTAGAAGATGGTTCTTTTGCAATTGATGAATTGACATTTAATATTAATGAATTATCCTTCCATACTCAAAATGATTATGATTGTTTAGAATTTGTAAAGGATTGTGCAAGTTTAGAAAATTCTAGATATTGTGCAGTTTTTTTTGGAGAATATCCAGTAGATGAAAATTTGCTATTTTCAGGGAAGATATTTGATAAAATTAGCGGTTCTGATAAAGTACACGATCATATTGATTTTGATATTGAATTAAAACAAAAAAGAGAATACAAATTTTCAGCTTTAAGTTTTGATATTTCAATGTTAGAAAGGTGCAAACATACTGAGAAAATTGTTGATGATTATGGCAACAATATTCCAAATATATACGATAGATTATCAGCAAATGATTATCAAGAAATTAAGGGAATATTTGATTGGAGAATGATGTCATCTACAAACTCTTATGGGATGACTACTCCTTATTATTTAGCTCCTTTAGGTTCATTATTTGAATTATTAAATCTTTATTTACAAAAGTCGTCTGAATTGATATATGATTTATTAAAAACGAATATTACATTTATTGTTGAAAAATCAATACTAGGATTCAAAGTTAACCCTACCAAATTTAATGAACAAACCATTATAAGCCGATTACAAGGGTTAACGTTTGCAAAAAAATATTTAGCAATTGAAACCATAAATAATCCAAAAAATTTAGTATTAGGCACTCCAGATAATTTTGATGAATGTGATATTTATATTAGTAGGAGATTAGTTGATTCAACATTAGGAATTAGTTCGGAATTACCTGAAAAAGATCAAAATATTGATGTTGAGGAATATCCTTTATGTTTTAAATCATTAAATAATA
>CAIWET010000349.1 GCA_903911805.1 uncultured Ignavibacteria bacterium
GATTATTTAACTTACTATCAATTATATAACAGAAGATAAAACTATATAAAGCAAAAAATCCCTCTCTTTTAAAAGGGGAGGGATTTTTTTTGAAAATCTTTTTTAAGTCTATTGACCAGCTGATTCGTTTTCTTTCATTTCCTGAGCTTTTGATTCGCCAGCTTCTTCACTTGATCTAGATTCTGAAGCTTTGGTCATCATAGTCTTTGCTTCCTGAGAAAGCACAAGCAAATCTTTTTGAGCAGCTGCGTCAGCTTTTGCTTTTTCTTCTACTGCTTTTTTCTGAGTATCAACAACTTTTGCTTCTGTACTCTGTAATTTATTCGATTGAGAAACACCACTTACTGCCATACTAACTCCAATAATAAATACTTTATATTAAAACGAAACTATATCAAAATTGTTATCGGCAGAATAATTAAAAACTTTAGGATATTAAATAATATTATAAAATTTTCGTTTCAATACTATGTATAATTGAATAATGAAATGACACAAAAAAGTAAAATAATTTAATCGATATTTAATAATCCAAAAAATGTAAAATTTTTGGAATTAGACAATTTTCTAAAAGATTTAGGCTTTATTGTCAGACAAAGTGGCAAAGGTAGTAGTCATTATGTTTACAGTCATCCAGAAATAAATATGCTTGTTGTTTTGGTAAGTCACGGAAAAAATGATACTTTGCCTGAATATCAAGTAAAAAAAGCTATCAATGCAATTAAGTTATTGGAGAATAGAAATGAAAAAAATTGATTATTATTTAAAACAAAGATATACTATAGAATTAAAAAGCTATTCTGAATCTGAATATTGTGCTGAAATCAAAGAAATTCCGGGTTTGTGTGCTTATGGTAAAAATGAAATTGAAGCACTAGAAGAGCTCGAAATAATTAAAAAATCAGCTTTTGAGTTAATGCTAGAACAAAAGAAGGAAATTCCAATTCCAACAATAAAATTGGAAATTCCCATTTCAATATACGAAAAATTCAGTTTTAAAAAGGATATATCGAAATATGCTGTTATTTAATGATTTTAAATAGATTTATTTTAAATTATAATCCCATTTTTGATTTTGCTGAATAAAATCCACCAAAATCATAAACATTTGTATATCCAAAATTCTTTATTACTTTGCTGGCATATCTAGATCTCGAACCCGATGCACAGTACACTATAATATTTTTATTTTTATCTTTTACTTTAGCTTCAATTTGTTTACCAATCACATCAACAGGTATATTGATTGATTTTGGTATATTCCCTTGCTTGTATTCTTGTGATGTTCTTACGTCAATTATAGTTGCAGTGCTAAAATCTATATCAGGTATTTCTGTTTTTCCAAAAAGATTGCTAAAAAAGCCCATTCTATTCCCTATTTGATTAAAACGTTATTGACGCAATTTATATTACTATATTGCTATATAGCAAAGTAAAAATATTGATAAATTGAAATATCAGTAGATCATTCATCACTGAATGATCAAAAAATGCAGAGCATTTTTTTAAAAAGTTCCATCATAACGATATGATTCCTTCGGAATTTACTCTGGTAACCAATAATATTTTCAGATGGAGCCCACCTTATAGGTTGACTCCATCTTTTAATATTTGCTCATTCACGGATGAATGAGCTACCATTTTACAAACTTCTCAAATTTTCTTTTTTATCGCGTAGCGATTTGATAATGGTAACAAAAATAAATTATTTTCTTTTTTACCCCTTTAGGGGTTTTATTTATTCCCTACGGGAAAATCAAGAATTTTGATTGCTAATGTGTTACCATTATTTAATCCCTACGGGATATTTTTTTAAACTCAGATGTCAGACACCTCAAAGGTGTCGGACATCTTTTTGGATTACAATTTAATAAACTTCTCAAATTTATCACCAATCATAATAAAATACACTCCAGGAGAAAGATTAGAGATATCAATCTTGATAATCCCCTCCTTAGCAAGGCTAATCCTGTAGCATAAAAGAGAGAGAAAATCGTTAAAGTATTGAGAATATTGAAGAAAAGAGCTAAAGAAAAAAATCAGAATTTTGTGGGGGGAACTATGAAAACTGATAAAGAGCTAGCCAAA
>CAIWET010000350.1 GCA_903911805.1 uncultured Ignavibacteria bacterium
ATCTTCATCAAATTTTTTATAATAATTAAATAATAAATCAGATCCTGTTATCATTGCAGTAAGAGGATTTTTTAAATCATGAGCAATTATCGAAAAGAATTTATCCTTAGCTGCATTAGATACTGATAAATTATTATTAATAATTTCAATTTCTTGATTTTTCGTTGTTAAAGCCAAATTTAAATAATCTAGTTCATTATTTGCTTTAGAAATAATTTTATTTTTTTCTTCCAATATCTTATTGTCTTTTTTCTTTTGACGATAAAAATAAAATATCCATATAGAAAATATTATACCTAAAAATGAAATTCCAATTAAGAAATTAAGTATAATAACTTGACTCTCTTTATCTTTGTTTAAAATCTCAATTTCTTTTTCTTTTAAATCATTTTTTCTCTTTGTTTCTATTTCAGAAATTCTTTTCAATTTTTCCAAATTAAAAACAGAATCTTTAATGTCTTTAAATAACTCATGAAATTCAAGTGCTTTAGAATAGTTCCCATGACGTTTATATGCATAATAAAGATTATTGTATAAATTAATTAATTCTTTTAAATTACCTATTTCCTTAGATATTTCCACAGCCTTTAAAGTAAATTCGAAACCTGTTTTCAGATTTGCTTCTTTAGAAAAGCTAATTAAATTAGACTTTCTATTAATTTTAGACAAAATTGAATCTTCTGATAATGAAAAATATAAATCACCTATTCCTGCTAACCCTTGTTCAATTCCCCTTTTTTCACCCAATTCCGTAAATATATTTAATGATTTGAAATAATATTCTAATGCTTTTGCATAATCTGATTGAATTTTATAATAATAGCCAATCAATAACAGATTTCCCGCTATCCCACTTTTATCATCAAGTTCTTCGCACATTTTGAGAGCTTTGAAATTATATTCAAGTGCTATTGGCAACTCACCAAGACAACATTTAACAAGACCAATCCATCCAAAATTCTTTGCTATACCTTCTTTATCTTTAAGCTTTTCGTTTAAAGATAAAGCTTTATTATAATATTCTAAAGCTCTTGAATAATCTCCAAGTGATTTATAAACAATTCCAATATAACCTAATACGCTAGTAATTCCAATATTATCATCTAATCCCTCATAAATTTTCAATGATTTGTCATAATGTTCCAAAGCTTTAGGATAGTTTGATATTGCAGAGTGGCTCATTCCCAATCTTAATAAAGTATTAGCTATACCTTTATTCCAGTTAAGTGCTTTAGCTGACTGCAATCCTTGTTCACCAAACTTTATTCCTTCTTCAGGATTTATTTTAAAATATTCTAAACATAATTGATTAAGTAAATTTACTTTATTGGTATCTTCCTTAGATTTTGGCAGTTCATGTAAAAGAGAGTCTATTTTTGATTGACCTCTTTGTTCGTTTAAACAGAATGTTGTATTAAAAATCATAAATGAAAAGAATAAAAGAATTGATTTTGTAATTTTTCTTACCCTATTTATATTATCAAATAATTTACTTATATTCAAATCACTAAAACTTTTAATCATCAATTTCTAAAAAACAAAGTAATAAAATCATTATTTTCATCATTACAAATTTAAGTATTATTATTGAAATAATAGTTTTAATTAACTTTTTTCAATTATTATTTATTTATTCCTTATAAAAATTCAAAATTTTAAACTTATTAAACACTAAGAATTTTATCATTATTTGAAGCATATTACATAAACTTTTGTGATTACACAAACTTTTCTTAATTTTGTAATTGAAACTCCGAGTTACTTTGCCTAAGTTTATAAATATGGCAATTTAACCGATAGGGTTGAGCCGGAAACAGTTTAGCCTGCCACTTTGCAAAGGAGTTCAATTCATTTATGATTTAATATTTCTATATTAAATCCTGAATTCTTTGCAATTTGGGATTTTTTAATTTTTAAATTGGAGATATTAAAATGGCAGTTCCCAAAAGATACCGAATGTTTCAGGAAAATTATCCTGAAGTAGCTGAAAATTACGAAAAAATGAATGATGCCGTTCATAAAGCTGGTCCACTTGATGAAAAAACAAGAGCATTAATTAAACTTGCCGTTTCAACTGGAGCAAGATTCGAAGGTTCAGTTCACTCCCACGCAAGAAAAGCATTAAAGGCTGGTTGCACTCCTGAAGAAATCCGTCATACTGTAATGATTTCTTTGCCAACAATTGGGTTGCCCTCGATGATGGCAGCATTAAGCTGGGTGGATGAAGTGATGGAGCCAAAAAATGATTAGTACTCTTTTAGATTTGTTTTTATCATTTCTAAAGGTAGGTTCCTTCTCCTTTGGTGGAGCATATTCATTGATTCCTTTGATTGAATCTGAAGTTGTTATAAATCATCAATGGATGACAAACGAAGAATTTTTAAAAATCTTGGGAATCGTCGAAGCAATTCCGGGTGCAATTTCAATAAAATTTGCTACATATACTGGATATAAAGTGGCTGGAATACCTGGTGCATTAGCTGCTAATCTTGGAAATCTTATAACACCAGCGATACTAATTTTAACAGTATTTTATTTTTACCAAAAATTTGAAAATAATGTTTATTTTATGAGGGCATTCAATGCTATAAAGTATGCAGTGATAGGTATGATAATAGCAGTAATGGCAAAATATTTCATTAATGCTTTTGCTGATTATAAAAATTTAATTTTCGTTTTAGGTGGGTTTGCTTTAGTTTATTTTGCTAAATCTAATCCATTCTTAATAATTAGTGGCACTGCGATTTTAGGAATGATAATTTACAAATGAAATTAATTGATAAACATAATAGAGTCCATAATTATTTGAGATTTTCAATCACAGGAAATTGCAATCTTTCGTGCCTTTATTGTAATCCGGATAAAAAGAAAAATTACAAAAAAGATTCATTATCAAAAAATCAAATACTAAAAATTATCGAGCTATTTTTCAAATCAGGTATAACAAAATTACGTTTAACCGGGGGAGAGCCGCTATTAAGAGATGATTTTGATGAATTGATTATTGGTATTTATGAACTAAATAAGTCTTATAAAGCAGAGCTTGGAATTACAACTAATGGAATTTTACTTGATAAAAAAGCTCAACTATTGTCTGATTGTGGAGTTAAGAGTATCAATATAAGCTTGGATTCTTTGAATATTGAAAAATTTAAAGAAATAGCAGGAAATGATAAATTAATCAGAACAATTGATGCAATCAACAATCTAAAAGAATATTCTAATATTTCACCTAAGATTAATACTGTTTTGATAAAAGGAAAAAATGATAATGAAATTTTCGATTTTGTTGATTTAAGTATTAAGAATGAAATTCCCGTTAGATTTATTGAATTTATGCCATTTAGTAAAAATGAGTGGAGAGATGAGCAGTTTATTCCATATTCTGAAATGATAGAAAAAATCGCATCTAAATATGATCTTATTAGAGCTGCTGACGAAAGCTCAGTGGCTAAGTACTTTAATATTGCAGGAACAAAAGCAAAAATTGGTTTTATTAGTTCAATTTCAGAGCATTTTTGCGGAAATTGCAATCGTTTGAGAATCACCAATGACGGCAAAATGAAACTTTGTTTATTCTCAAAAGGAAATGATATATTGGATTTGAAAACGATAATTGAAAGTCAATCCATTGAAGATGCACAATTGTCGATAAATAACTTCTTGCAAGTAAAGCATCAAGAACACCCAAGTGTTAATGAATTGAAAATACTAAAAATGAATGATATGTTAGAAATTGGAGGTTAAAAAATGTTAACGCATATAAATGAAAATGGCAAGTCGAATATGGTTGATGTATCAGATAAAACAGAAACGATAAGAACAGCCTCGGCTTATGCTGAAGTGAAATTGAACGAAGAAATAATTCATCAAATAATTGAAAATCAGAATAAAAAAGGTGATGTATTAGCTGTTGCTAAAATTGCAGGAATTCAAGGAGCAAAAAAAACTTCAGAGTTAATTCCTTTGTGCCATAATATTTTGATTGATGTCGTTGATATTAATTTTGAAATTGATAAAGATAATTCAATTATTAAGATATTTACTTTTGCTAAAACTACCTCAAAAACAGGTATTGAAATGGAAGCAATAACTGCGGCTTCGATTACAGCTATTACTATTTACGATATGTGTAAAGCTATGTCCAAGAAAATAGAAATCCATAGTATTAGATTGTTATCTAAAACTGGTGGAAAAAGCGGAGATTATAAATATGAATAACGGAAGAATTAAAGCTATTTCTATAAGCGAAAAAAAGGGTATTGTAAAGACAAATGTTGATAATGCCGAATTAATTCAAAATCACGGCATTAAGGGCGATGCTCACGCTGGAGATTGGCACAGACAAATCAGTTTGCTTGCTTTTGAATCAATCCAAAAGATAATTGACAAAGGATTACCAGGTATAGTTCCAGGAATATTTGCTGAAAATATAACAACCGAAGGTTTTGATTTATTAAGTTTAAATATTGGTGATAAATTAACAATAGGGGAGAGCATTCTTCTTGAAATTACTCAAATCGGCAAAGAATGCCACACCAGATGTGCAATTTACCAGCAGGCTGGTGACTGCGTTATGCCCAGAGAAGGCTATTTTGCCAAAGTTTTAAATGGTGGTAGCATAAAAGTAGGTGATGAAATAATAAAAGTTAAAGAATGATTAAAATTGGGACTAATATTATATATTAATCCCAATTTATGATTCTTAAACTACAACATTTGTTTTGCAGATTCTACAGTAATTTCTAACACTCTAGTTAAAAATGAGAATTTTTCTTTCATGAAATTGAATTCATCGCCTTCACTAATATACCTTGCAGTTCCATCAACCAAAAAACCAGTTCCTTGATAATTATTATGTCCAATAACTTCTTTAGTGCCCAAAGTGATTTTTACTGTGTTATTCACATTTACATTTTTTTCAGTTTTCCTGAAACCATAAGCTGGAATCAGTATCCTCTGATCATCGGTAATTACAAGATAAGAATTCCAAGTGTTTGCAACGTGTACATCAACTCCCCAGGATGTGATTGATACAACGCCTTCATGTTTTAATACTTCTAAGAATTTCTCAGAAAGTTTTTTATTATCGTTCATTTCATTTCTTTGATAATTTGATAAATAGTAAGTTTTTATTATTTTGGTTGCCAAAAACATCTTTTTGGAGATATAATTGCACCTTCATTTTTGAGGGTATTCATAGCTTTATCAACATCTTTACGATCTAAATTTGCTAATTCAGCAATTTTACCAGCATTAAGTGGAATTCCTGCTTTATTCATTGCTTTAAGTACTTGTTCTTTGATTTCCATATAATTAAAAATAATGATTTAAAAATAATTTTTTATTCAAAATACAAAGTTACTTATTAATTCCCATAATAAAAATTAAACTAGTTTAAGAAATGATCGTTATAACTTTTTTTTTCTTAGTTCACTTACATATTCAGGAGTAAGACCTAAATATGAAGCAACCATGTATTGTGGAACGCGTTGGATGAAATCGGGAAATGATGAACAAAATTGCAAATAGAATTCTTCTTTTGATAGTTCATACATTTGTTTTATTCTGAGTTGTGATGCTGCAACATTTCGTTGTAAAATTATTCGAAAATAGCGTTCCATCTCGGGTAATTCTTTGAATAAAGATTCTAAATTATTTGAATCGATACTTAAAATTTGCGATTTTTCAACTGTTTGAATATAATATGGAGAAATCGAATTATCAGCAAAGCTAAAAAAATCACTAATCCACCAATTTTCCATTGCAAATTGCGTAATTTGCTCATTCAATTTATTATTGATGAAATACATTCTTAAGCATCCTTTATCAACAAAATGAATATCATTACAAATTTGCCCATCCTTTAACAAAAAATCTTTCTTTTTATAGCTTTTTGATTTGAAATACTTTTGAAGAATTTCAACTGAATTTTCATTTAATTCAATAAATTTTCTTATATGATTAATTAAGTTTAAGTACATTTTAAATCATCCATATTCATTTATGTTAACAATATCAAGGAAGCAAATATTAAAAAAGATTCATGAAAATACTATTAATCGTGCCGATAGCTAAAATTCCAAATATATTTTCAAAAATCAATAAAAAATCTATAGGATTTATGAAAAATTAAACTCTCAATAAACCTCTAAAACCACGGGCAGCATAATATGATTCTGCTCCATTGTGGTATTTAAATATGTGGTTATATCTGCGATCGCAAAATATTGCTCCACCAAGTTTTCTTATTTCAGGAGGAGTCATAACCCAACTTGAAGTTTTTAAATCAAATTCACCAAATTTTTGTAAATCTCTATATTGTTCTTCTGTTAAGAGTTCAATACCGATTTCAGCAGCTAAATCAATTACGTTATTGGCTGGTTTATTCTCTTTTCGTGAATCTAATGCTTTTTTGTCATAACACAAACTTCTACGACCTTTTGGGCTTTCAGCAGAACAATCATAAAACAGGTATTCACCTGAATTAGTATCAAATCCAATTACATCAGGTTCGCCACCAGTCAATTCCATTTGGTCAAGAATCCATAATTTTTCAGTATTTGCTAATAATTTTGCTTGAATTTTAACCCAATCTATTCCAATATGACGATTAATATTTTTTTCAAATCTTGCTTTTAATAAATCGAGTAATGTCTTGCTTTGTTCTTGTGATAATTCTTTATTCATAACTATTTTCTTTCAATA
>CAIWET010000351.1 GCA_903911805.1 uncultured Ignavibacteria bacterium
AAATATAAAATATGAATACACAAGATTATATCGCAATGGAAAATGAGCTCGGTGCTCATAATTATCACCCATTAGACGTTGTTGTTGAAAAAGCTGAAGGCGCTTGGGTTTATGATGTTGAAGGCAAAAAATACTTAGATTGTTTAGCTGCTTATTCCGCAGTTAATCAAGGTCATTGCCACCCGAAAATTTATGAAGTATTTGTTGAACAAGCAAAACACGTTACTTTAACTAGCCGTGCTTTCAGAAACAACAAATTACCAATGCTTTACAAAAAATTGAATGAAATGACTGGCTACGAAATGTCATTACCTATGAACTCAGGTGCTGAAGCAGTTGAAACAGCTGTAAAATTGGCTCGTCGTTGGGGATATGACGTAAAAGGAATTGAAGCAGACAAAGCTGAAATTATCGTTGCTACTGGTAACTTCCACGGCAGAACATCAACAATCGTTGGTTTTTCTGATGATCCATCATCATTTGCTGGATTTGGTCCATATTGCCACGAAGCATTCCCAATGCACGAATATGGCAATATCGAAGATTTGAAATCAAAAATTACAAAAAATACTGCAGCGATTTTAGTTGAGCCAATCCAAGGCGAAGGCGGAATCGTAATTCCTCCAGACGGATATTTAAAAGCAATCGCAACAATTTGCAAAGAAAACAACATTCTTTTCATTTGCGACGAAATCCAATCAGGTCTCGGAAGAAGCGGTAAATTATTCGCACATTATTACGAAGATGTTAGACCAGACATAGTAATTATCGGTAAAGCACTTTCTGGTGGATTTTATCCAGTATCAGGAGTTTTGGCAGATAAACACATTATGTTGGTTATCAAACCAGGTGAGCACGGCTCAACATTTGGTGGCAATCCATTAGCAGCAGCAGTTGCAGTTAAAGCATTGGAAGTATTAGAAGAAGAAGATTTGGTAAATCGCTCTTTCGAATTAGGAAACTACTTCGTAGAAAAATTAAAAGCAATCGATTGTCCAAAAATCAAAGGTGTTCGTGGTCGTGGATTATGGATTGGCTTTATTCTTGACAGAAAAGCACGTCCATATTGCGAAATTTTAATGGGTGAAGGTATTCTTTGCAAAGATACCCACGAAAACATTATTCGTTTTGCACCACCACTAGTAATTACAAAAGAAGAGATTGACTGGGCGGTAGAAAGAATCGCCAAAGTAATCAAAGAAAATGATTAATTTTCAAAAAAAAGCCCTCGATTTTCGGGGGCTTTTTATAATATAATATAAAAAAGGCGAAACATTATAATCCTCTAGATGCTAAGTAATCTCTCAGATCAGTTAATTCAATACCACGTTTTTTTATTGATTTAACTTTTTTAATATCTTCCAATTCCTCAAGATCCAACATTATCTTTTGGTAATCTTTCATCTTTAAAACAGCCGCAATGGGCTCGTCGTTATGATAGATAAAGTCTGGTTTTATTTTTATATTTTCCATAAATTCCTTAATTATTTTGTTATTATTTAACGTTTTAGAAATAATATTATTCTAAGATTAAAGCTCATTTAAATTACCCTAATATTTAGAGAGAATAATTATTTTTAAGAAACTTAGAAAATTAATTTTAAATAATACAA
>CAIWET010000352.1 GCA_903911805.1 uncultured Ignavibacteria bacterium
TCTATTGTAACGTAAGAATAACACTTTTTATTATATAAAGTCTCTATAATTTATACAAAAAAGATTAACTAACCAAATTAATGAATTTTTACAAACTCTCTAGAATTTAAATTCCTTACTTTTATTTTTTTCTCTAGATTCTTCTGCAATTTTAATTTTATACTCAATCATTTTTTGATGTAGAATCTCGTCAGATACTGACAATATTTGAACGGCTAAAAGTCCTGCATTTTTTCCAGCTCCAATAGCTACAGTTGCAACTGGTACACCTGGAGGCATTTGCACAATCGAATAAAGGGAGTCAATACCATTTAACGTTTTTGTTTGCACAGGAACCCCAATTACTGGTAAAGGAGAGTTTGCGGCAATCATTCCAGGCAAATGTGCGGCTCCACCAGCTCCAGCAATTATCACTTTTATTCCTCTTTTATGAGCATTTTGCCCATAATCGGTCATATCTAATGGAGTGCGATGAGCTGATACAACTTTTATTTCGTATTCTACCCCAAATTCTTCACAAATTTCGGCTGCTGGTTTCATTGTTGGCAAGTCTGAGTCACTACCCATTATTATACCTACCACTGGTTTTAATTTATTTTCCATCTTTTTAATATTCCACTTCAAATTCAAAATCTTCTGAATTATTTAATTTTTCTTTTTCTTTATCAATAAAATCTCGCATTACCGGAGCAATGTAATGATTTTCTATTTCATTTTGTAATAAGCACTTAACTAAAACGGTATTCATCAATTCAACTGGTGCTGATTTATTGAATACAATTATTTTATTGTCATTCAAATAGCAAAAGCCACTTTTGAAATTACCATTCTCTTTACGAATTGTAATCCCAAGCTCTTTGGCAATTTCTAATAAATTTTTATGAATTTCAGCTAATTTCATCAACTTTTTCCTTGGAACTAGTGTCCAATTTTAATGGTTTCCAAATTATAAAAAACAATGCCGTTACAAATGACAAAGAGGTTATTGGTGACAATAAGCTCATTTTAGTAAATCTTGATGTAAATAGATTTTGAATATTTGGATCATTGAAATTTGTAAATTGACCAAACAGAACTAATCGATTCAATTCAAAATCCAGATAGGTCAGATACAACTCGATCGGCGAAGCCAATAAAAAAATCACTATCGACATAAATAACCATCCAATTTGTTTAAGATTACCGCGCCATTTTATCAAAAACATAATAACGCAAAGAAATCCTACTATGTAAGCTGTTCCTGTATAAGCAGCTCCATAAGAGAATAATTTTACAGTATGCAATTGCATTTCATTGGAATACTCAGTTTTAATTTCGAGTTTATTTCCATTATGAAATAGCTCATAACCCAAGGCGCTTCTAACCAATGAACCGCCAAACCAAATTGATAATGAAGTGAACATTATCAGTAGTAATAATCGCGTAAAAAATTTATCTGTCATAACTTTTTCCAAAATTCAATTTTACAATTAAGCAAGTTAAAAAAAAGAATCGAATTTTAGAAAATAAAATATAAACTAAATTTCAACATCATTACTTTTTTTATAATTTACGCTCTATAAAATGACAAATAATTTACAAAATAAATTAAAATTGACTCTTCCTGGATTGGATTCTCAGATGAAAATGTCCATTACAGTAAATGGACGAAATTTAAGAACTTTTCAGCCAACATTAGATGCACGAAAAAGTGCAGTAATGTTACTTATCAAGAATATTAATACTGAGCCAGAAATATTATTTACATTAAGAAGCTCAACTTTAAAATCTCATAGTGGTCAAATCAGTTTCCCAGGTGGAAGAATTGAAAATGAAGAAACACCTTTAGAAGCAGCGCTAAGAGAGACTCAGGAAGAAACAGGAATTGAAAATGAAAATATTGAAATTTTGGGTAAACTCTCAGAATTATTTGTACCACCATCGAATAGTATAATTTATCCTTTTGTTGGAGCCTTGGATAACAACTTCGATTTCATTTTGAGTGAAACCGAAGTTGAAGAAGCTTTTTTTGTAAAATTTGACTTTTTTTTAGATAAAAATAACTTGAAATTCCAAAAATGGAATCGAGAAGGAATAATCTATGATGTTCCTTGCTGGAACGTTGGCAAAAACGTTCCACTTTGGGGAGCAACTGCAATGATGCTTAACGAATTTTTAGATCTTTTCCCTTTATAACCAGAAAAACTCCAAAAGCAATAAAAGGAAGACTCAATAATTGCCCCATATTCCAAGCCATTCCATTTTCGAAAGCTGCTTGATTTTCTTTAAAATATTCTAAAAATATTCTTGAAGAAAATATTAGAATTAAAGCATATCCTAATTGAGAGCCAGATGGAATAATTCCCTTTAATTTAATATACCTAAAAGATAAAAACAAGAAAGTTATTAAATAAGCTAATGCTTCATAAAGTTGCGAAGGGTGGCGAGGAACTAAGTCAACACTTGTAAAAATGAATGCCCAAGGGACATCTGCTTGCCTTCCAATTATCTCGGAATTCATCAAATTTCCTAATCTAATCAATACAGAAGTAATTGCAATTGGAATAGCCAATCTATCAAGAGTCCAAACAAAGTCAATTTTATTATTTTGACGTTTAACAAATATCCACACTGCAATTAATATACCCAAGGCACCTCCGTGACTTGCTAATCCACCTTTCCAAACCTCAAGAATTCTTAATGGGTTTGCAAGATAATAAGCAGGTTCATAAAACAAGCAATGCCCTAGTCGAGCTCCAATTACTGTACCCAAGATTACTGCAACAGTCAATCCTTCTAAAACTCTAATATCTTTATTTTCTTTTTTGAAAACCCAAGCCATTATTTGATAATCAAGAATAAACGCCAAAGCAAATAATAATCCATACCATCTAATCGAAAAAGGTCCTAATTTAAATATTTCAGGAGATATACTCCAATCGATTGCCATTAAAAAATCCATTTTTTGCCTAATATTTTTTTATATTTCAAACTAATTATACATAAACGAATTTTTTTTATAAATGTTGGCATTTATTACATAAGTTAAATTGCTTTTTTTCAACCTTAAGCCTTAAAAATCTGACTTTTTATTTTTATTTTTCATCAATTTGGTTGATTTTTTAAAGATATCTTTAA
>CAIWET010000353.1 GCA_903911805.1 uncultured Ignavibacteria bacterium
AAATATAAAATATCATATTTGATATTAGCTTTATCTTTTGCTTCTGCATTAATTAAAGAAAATGCCAGCAAAAATATTATTAAAATATATTTCATAAAATTTCCCTTTTTTTTTTAAATTAAATTCTTCTTCTAAAACCTTTTCCGTGAATTTCGTGTACATTATCAATAATTACAAATGCATCAGGATCGATTTCTTTAACTTGTTCTACTAATCGAGTTTGTTCTTTAACAGAAATAACAGTCATAATAACTTCTTTTTCTTGGTCTTTATAAAGTCCTCGAGTTTTGAATGCAGTGGCTCCTCTGCCAACTTTATTCAAAATCAATTCAGCAATTTCTTTTTCTTTGTCCGAAATAATATAAGCCATTCTAGCATAATCAAAACCATCAATAATAACATCAATCAATTTACTAGAAACAAATAAACTGAAAATAGCATAAAATGTTAAAGATAATGCTGGGCGAATATCCGAAATACCTTTCAATTCAATAACAAATCCAGCAAATGCAATTACAAAGAAATCTGCAATCATAATCGCCTGGCCTGGTTTAATACCATATTTTTTATTAATAATAGCAGCAACAATATCACTTCCTGCCGTTGTTCCTTTGAATTTAAAAATTATTCCTAATCCAACTCCCATAAAAATGGAACCTGTAAGAACCAAAAAGAAAAAATCGTGCTTCATTAAATCCTGAACCAAAGCAGAGTCTTGCAATCTAAAATTACTTAATCCAGGGAAGTCGCCCCTAAACAGATCAATAAAAATTGAATTAGTTGTAAACGCAAAAAAAGTTCTAATTCCGAAATCGCGCCCTAATTCTTTAAGTCCCCATAAAAATAGTGGAATATTGAATATCCACATCATCATTCCGATGGGTAACAAATTACCAGTGATATAATAAATTGCAATTGATAAGCCCGAAACCCCTCCTGGCACTACTTTTGCGTCAACAAGGAAAACTCCAATGCCAAGAGCCATAACAATTGAACCAATAGTCATCATCAAATATTCAAATATGATCTTTGACTTTTTACTCCTAAAATTCATTCTTTTTCCAAAAAATTATTAATACGATTACAAAAATATAAAAAATTATTTGTACAATAGTGAAAAATTCCTTAATTTCGTAGTGTGAAAACGTTAACAGTGTTATTGCATTAACACAATTTAGGAGAATATTGAAATGAAACAAGTATCAGAAAAAGTAGTCAGCAGACTAATTATCTATCGTAAGTATCTAAAAGAGTTACTTGCAGACGGCCAAAAAAGTATTTTTTCTCATAAAATTTCCGCTTATACCGGAGCATCTGCTGCACAGGTAAGAAGAGATTTAATGAATGTGGGTTATAATGGAACCCCTGTCAAAGGATATAATATAAAAGATCTAATGACATCAATAAGCGAATTTTTAGAAAAAGAAAATACAATCGAAGTAGCAATTGTAGGATTTGGAAATTTAGGTAAATCTATTGTTGATTATTGCAATGGAAGAAATTCCCGCCTTTCGATATCTGCAGCTTTTGATACTGATCCTAACAAAATTAACAGAGTTATCCACGGATGTCATTGCTATGCAAATACTGAAATGGAAACAATTATAAAAGAAAATAAAGTTGAAGTTGCAATTCTAGCAGTTCCAAGAGAAGATGCTCAAAAAGTAGCAGATAAACTTGTTGCTTGCGGAATTAAAGGAATTTTAAACTATTCCCCAACAAGACTTCAAGTTCCAGCGAATATTTATGTTGAAAATAGAGATATGTTAATGGCATTAGAAAAAGTAGCGTATTTTGCCAATAACGTTCACGGAGGTAAAAACAAATAATGACTGATCTACAATTGAATGACATTCTGGGCAAATATGCTGAATGTAAAAGGGAATATCTTATCCCGATTCTTCAGGATGTTCAAGAAGCCCAAGGATTCATTTCAAAAGAGGCAGTACAAATTATCGGCAAATACTTAAATTTACCATCAAGTAAAATTTACGGAGTTGCTACCTTTTATAATCAGTTTAGATTCAATGCTCCCGGCAGATATATTATTCAGGTCTGCCGAGGAACAGCTTGCCACGTTAAAGGTAGTTCAAATGTTTTGGATGCCTTACAACGTGAGTTGAAAATTAAAGCCGGAGAAACCACAAGAGACGGCTTATTCTCTTTGGAAGTAGTTGCTTGCCTTGGTGCTTGCGGCTTAGCTCCTGTTATTTGCATTAATGGTGAATTTCACGCTAATGTTGATAACGCAAAAGCATATCAATTGATTAAAAAGCTTATTAAAGAATCGAAGGTAGAGGCTGATAATGTCAAGTCTTAATGAAATGAAATGCTGCGACAAATGCTGGCACGATAACACTAATCAGTGTTACGATTTGATTGAATGTTTAAACTCTGAGCCTAAGTGCCATCAGAGTGAAGAATGCAAATCCTTATTGGAATCAAAATTTGCAAAATTAAGATATGAAAAAGTAGAACATCCTGTAATTTTTGTTGGTGCTGGTACTTGCGGTTTAGGTGCAGGTGCTAAAAAAACAATGGCAGAAATTAAAAGATGGTTAATGGTTAATGATACTTTTGCTGAAATAGTAGAAGTAGGATGCATTGGTCTATGTGCAGAAGAGCCAATGATTGATGTTCAATTGCCCGGAAAATCTAGAATTGCTTTCAAAAAAGTAACTTCCGAAAAAGTTGAGCATATTTTGAACTCAATGTTTGATGGTAAAATTCCGTTAGAGAGTGTTTTAGGTCAACATAAATCGGAAACTAGTGAAAACTGGCAAAACATTCCTTTTTTATGCGATTTATCGTTCTTTTCTTCACAAACTCGTTGGGTTTTAAGAAATTGTGGAATCATAAATCCAGCAAATATAGATACTTACATCGCATATGGTGGATATAAAGCTTTATCTAGTGCTTTAACAAAACTTACTCCAGTTGAAATGGTTCAAAAGATTATTGACAGCGGATTAAGAGGCAGAGGCGGTGGTGGTTTTCTTACAGGCAAAAAATGGAAAATGGCTCAAGACCAAAAAGAAGAGCAGAAGTACTTGATTTGTAATGCAGATGAGGGTGACCCAGGTGCATTTATGGATAGAGCCGTTATTGAAGGAGACCCATATAAATTAATAGAAGGTATGACTCTTGCTGCTTATACTATAGGAGCAAGTAAAGCATATATTTACATCAGAGCAGAATATCCTTTAGCAATCGATAGGTTGAAAGAAGCGATTATTCAGGCTAAAGATGCTGGTTTACTCGGCCACAACATTTTAGACAGTGGATTTTCACTCGAAATAGTGATTAAAAAAGGTGCCGGAGCTTTTGTTTGCGGCGAAGAAACTGCTTTGATGCATAGCATTGAAGGCAAAAGAGGAATGCCAAAACCAAGACCTCCATTCCCAACTCAAGCTGGACTTTTTGGTAAACCAACTGTAATAAATAATGTTGAAACATTAGCAAATATACCAGAAATTGTTGCTCACGGCGAAAAATGGTTTAGCTCGATTGGAACAGAAAGAAGCAAAGGAACAAAAGTTTTTGCATTGTCTGGTAATATCAATAATACTGGTTTAGTAGAAGTTGCAATGGGAACTCCGATTAAAGATATTGTTTATAAAATCGGTGGAGGAATCCCAAATGGAAAAGAATTCAAAGCAGTTCAAATTGGTGGACCATCAGGAGGATGCATTCCAGCAAGTCATTTGCACATAGATATAGATTATGAATCACTCAAAACAGTTGGAGCTATGATGGGTTCCGGCGGTTTAGTCGTGATGGACGAAGATACTTGTATGGTAGATGTTGCTAGATTCTTTATGGACTTTATTCAAAGAGAAAGTTGCGGAAAATGTATTCCTTGTCGCGAAGGCACAAGAAGAATGCTTGAAATTCTGGACAGAATCACAACTGGCAGAAGGACAACAAAAGAAAGAGCAACACTCGAAAGATTCCAAAGCATTATGCAATTAAAAGGTCTTTCGTCTGTAATTCAAGATACTTCGCTTTGCGGATTAGGAAAATCAGCACCAAATCCAGTTTTGAGCACTTTAAGATGGTTCAAAGATGAATATGAAACTCATATTTATGAGAAAAAATGTCCTGCAAAAGTTTGCAAAGATTTACTTACATATTCAATTTTAGAAGAAAACTGCACAGGCTGTACGATTTGTGCTAAGAAATGTCCAACAAATGCAATTGTTGGATCACTCAAACATCCGCATTATGTGGTAATGGATAAATGTATTGGCTGTGGCAATTGCTACGAAGTTTGTAATTTTGAAGCAGTTTTATTTGAGTAAGGAAAATGAAAAATGATAAAAATTGAAGTAAATAATAAAACTACAGAAGCAAAACCAGGCGAATATTTATTAACAACGCTTAAAAGATTGAATATTAAAATTCCAACATTTTGCCATATCGAAGGATTAAATCCGAGTGGTGCCTGCAGAATGTGTTCAGTTGAAGTTGAAGGAATTCCCGGAACTGTACCAGCTTGTGCTTTCCCAGTATATGATGGAATGAAAGTACAAACTCATACTGCAAAAGTAGTGAATGCTAGAAAAACTATTTTGGAATTATTACTTTCTAATCATCCTGATGATTGTCTTTATTGCGTAAGAAATGGAAATTGCGAACTACAAACTTTAGCAATGGAGCTTGGAGTAAGCGAAAGAAGATTTTATGGCGAAAAGAATAATCATAAATTAGATACAGGTTCCCCTGCAATTGTAAGAGATCCAGCAAAATGTATCTTATGCGGAAAGTGCGTTAGAGTTTGCGAAGAAATTCAAAGCGTTTCAGCAATTGAAATAATTGGACGTGGCTCTAGAGCTTATGTTGGAACAGCATTTGACGAAGGATTGAATATTTCAAGTTGTATTAACTGTGGTCAGTGTATTAATGTTTGCCCAACAGCGGCATTAACTGAACAAAGTTATATAATGGAAGTATTAAACGCGATTCATAATCCTAAAAAAGTGGTTGTTGTTCAACACGCACCAAGCGTTTCTGTAACTTTAGGTGAAGAATTTGGTTTAAAAGCAGGAACAGATGTAAATGGGTTAATGACAGCTGCAATGAGAAAAATTGGTTTCAATTTCGTATTCGAAACTTCATTTTCAGCAGACTTAACAATTATGGAAGAAGCCTCAGAATTGGCTCACAGAATCAAAACCGGTGGAGCTTTGCCAATGATGACAAGTTGCTCTCCAGGTTGGGTGAAATTTGTTGAGCAATTCTATCCTGAAATGATTCCAAATCTATCTACTTGCAAAAGTCCTCAGGAAATGCTAGGAGCAGTAATTAAAAGTTATTTTGCAGAAAAGCAAAAAATTAGTCCTGATGATATATATTCAGTTTCAATTATGCCTTGCACTGCCAAAAAGTTCGAAGCAGGTAGACCAGAGCTTTCTAATAGCGGAATTCCAGATATAGATGCTGTTTTAACTGTACGAGAATTTGCAAAATTGATTAGAATGATGGGAATTGACTTTAAACAATTAGAAGCAGAATTTCCAGATAATCCTTTTGGAGACAGAAGTACAGCAGGAAAACTCTTTGCATCTTCTGGTGGAGTTATGGAAGCAGCATTGAGAAGCGCACATTACTTCCTAACTGGCAAAGAAATGGACAATTATATTGTTAATGAAGTTAGAGGACAAGATGGCATTAAAACTGCAACTGTAAAAGTAGCAGGACAAGAACTCGGAATTGCAGTAGCAAGCGGTTTAGGAAATGCCAGAAAAGTAATAGAAATGATAAAATCCGGAGCTATGAATGTTCATTTTGTAGAAATTATGAGCTGTTCCGGTGGATGTATTAATGGAGGCGGTCAGCCACTTAAAGCTTGTACTGAAGATATTATTCAAAGAATGAAGTTATTATATAAAATTGATAAAGAAGAGCAGATTAACGTTTCACACAAAAATCCATCAATTGTTAGACTTTATGAAGAATATCTCGGAGAGCCATTAGGTGAAAAAAGTCATCATCTTTTGCATACACATTATCATAAAAGAGATGTAATGATTTAAGAAAAAGAAGCAAAAATGAATTTCGTTAAAAATAGAGAACCATTTATTCAGACAATTAAAGAGCGTTGCCGGGTTTGCTATACTTGCGTAAGGGAATGCCCAGTAAAAGCAATTAGAATTACAGGTGGCCAGGCAGAAGTTATGCCTGGAAACTGCATTGGTTGTGGAAATTGCGTAAAGGTTTGCAGCCAGGGAGCAAAGCAATATATAAAATCAATTGCTAAAGTTTTTTATCTGCTCAATAGCGAACATAAAACAGCGGCATTGGTAGCACCGAGTTTTGCAGCAGAATTTACTGAAGCAGACGCTGGAAAATTTGCAGGAGCTTTAAGAGCTTTAGGTTTCGATTATATCCACGAAGTTGGGTTTGGAGCAGATTTAATCGCAAGAAAAACTGTTGAATTAATTGAAGAAAACCCAAAAGGTACTTTTATTGAGGCATCTTGTCCTGCAGTAACTGAATATATTAAATGTTACCATCCTGATTTAGTGCAATATATTGCCCCAATAGTATCTCCAATGATTGCTACGGCAAGAATTGTTGATGAGCTTTATGACAATAAAGTAAAAAAAGTATTTATTGGACCCTGCATTGCAAAAAAGTTTGAAGCAATTGGTGAAGAAGTAATTGACGAAGTTGATGAAGTGTTAACATTCCAGGAACTTAGAGAAATTTTTATTTCGAAGAGTATTGACTTGAAAGATGCAAATTTTTCAGAATTTGATGGTCCATTAGCTGGCAAAGGAGCTCTTTTTCCATTGACGAGAGGAATGCACCAATCAGTAGAATTAACAGAAAGTTTGATGCACGGAGATATCATTACTGCAGACGGCAGAGAGGGATTTATTGACGCAATAAAAGCATTTGAATCAGGTGATTTAGATG
Source organism: uncultured Ignavibacteria bacterium (assembly GCA_903911805.1). Classification (GTDB taxonomy): domain Bacteria; phylum Bacteroidota; class Ignavibacteria; order Kapaibacteriales; family UBA2268; genus CAIWET01. The sequence continues at coordinate 6,922 of CAIWET010000353.1, forward strand.
CTTCATTGCTCGAGCTGCTTTGTTGCAAAGGATGTATTAATGGACCAGGAATGGCAACTTATGATTCTCCTTTCAGGCGAAGATCAAGAATTAGCAAACACGTAAGAAATACAATAAAAACTAGAGATTTTGAGGAATGGCAAAATAATATTAAAAAATATTATCAACTTGATTTGTCAAGAACCTTCACCTCAACTGATCAGAGAAATACTATAGTCGAAGAAGATGAGATTACTGAAATCTTAAAAAGAATGGGTAAAGCAACTCCAAAAGAAGAATTAAATTGTGGAGCTTGTGGTTATGAAAGCTGTCGCGAACACGCCGCCGCTATAATTAGTGGTCGTGCCGAAATCGAGATGTGCTTACCTTATACAATCGAAAAGTTACACTATACAGTTGCTGAGCTTAACAATACAAATGTGATGTTAGCAAATACTAGAGAGGCATTAAAGCAATCTGAAAAGCTCGCAAGTATGGGACAATTAGCAGCTGGAATTGCTCACGAATTGAATAATCCATTAGGAGCAGTATTAATGTATGCTCATTTGATTTTAGATGAAATTGAAAAAGAATCTCAATACAGAGATGACTTGCATATCATTGTTCAAGAAGCAGATAGATGCAAGAATATAGTTTCAGGATTGTTGAATTTTGCAAGACAAAGCAAAGTTTTATTAACCGAAACAAATATCTGCGAAATGATCTCTCAGACTTTAAAAATACTAAAAATACCGGAAACAATTAATATTTATACAGATTTTTCAAGAAAAGAACTAACTGCAGAAATTGATAGAGACCAAATTATTCAAGTACTTAACAATTTGATTAATAATGCGATTACTGCAATGAATGACCACGGAGAAATTAAAGTATCAGCTGATGACAATGAAACATCAGTTATAATCAAGGTAAAAGATAATGGTTGTGGTATTTCTGAAAAAAATCTCAAGAAAATTTTTGAGCCATTTTTTACTACTAAAAAAATCGGTCAAGGTACTGGATTAGGTTTAGCTGTAATATATGGAATAGTTAAAATGCACAGAGGCACGATAACAGTTACCTCAAACGACAACCCTGAAAAAGGGTCAACAGGAACAGAATTTACAGTTGTAATCCCTAAAAAAAGGGAAGCAATAAATAATTAGCAATTAAAAACTTTGGAGTTTTAAATAAAATGAACACTCAATATAATAAATCAATTTTATTTGTAGATGACGATATTGATTTTCTTATACAAATGAAGCCACAATTAGAGCAGCATGGCTTCAAAATAACAACTGCCGAAAGCTTGGCTGAAGCAGAGCAATACTTAAAAAACAATACTCCTGATATTGTAATATCGGATTTGATGATGGAAAACTTTGATGCTGGTTTTGGATTAGCTTATAAGGCAAAAAAGAAAGATCCCAAAATATTAGTAATAATAGTAACTAATGTTGCTAATGATTTGGGTTTAAAATTCAGAACTGATAGCGAAGACGAAAGAGAATGGATAAAAGCAGACGCACTTCTTGCCAAACCAGTAAGATTAGAGCAACTTTTAAAAGAAATCAATAGATATTTTCACTTAGAAGAATAAATTTTTTCGAGAAACTATTATGGCGGATTCAGGTATATTTGAATATTAAAATGTACTCGTCCAACCCCGCCCTAAGTCCCTCTCCAAAGGAGAGGGACTTGAAGAGAAGTAGTATTTATCTCTTAACTAAATGATTTTACTATCTTTACTTCCCCTCCTTCTGTAAGGAGGGGTGCATGAATTCTTATTCAGGCGGGGTGGTTATCTTCAAAAAACAAAAAAATGACGTCCTCGTCTCGCCCCACCCTAAATCCCTCCCCTTGAAGGGAGGGACTTAAAGAGAAGAAAATAATAATATCTCTTAACTAAATGATTTTACTATATTTACTTCCCCTCCTTTTATAAGGAGTGGTGGCAAAATGAGCATTCATGCGCATTTTGATGGGGGTCACCTTTTATACCCATCAATTTTAACGTAGATTCCTGCTTTCGCAGGAATGACAATTATTAAAAGAGAAAACCCACTTCGACAAGCTCAGTGTATCGCCTTGCCCACTCTGGATAGAGGGGAAAGTATGAAAAAAGATGGATTCCTCGCTATGCTCGGAATGACATTACGAAAAGGTTAACTCGATCCTTTACTTCGTTCAGGATGACGGCATTTTAAATCTTTTCTTCAAGTCCCTCCCTTCAAGGGGAGGGATTTAGGGTGGGGTTAGTTGAGGACGCTATTTTATCGAAATTTCCTGCTTTTGCATAAATGACAATTATTAAAAGAGAAACGTCTAAAACGCCCTTGATAAAGGTGCTAAATGATAATTGATTTCAATTTAAGAAAAGGGTTTATTCTCTATTTCCTAATTATAAGAGGTAAAGCGATTTTATCGAGTCCGGCAGTGATTTCGCAGATGAAGAATCCTTGCTCTAAATTCGGTAATTCGAGATTCTTTACATAGCTGCCAAGAGCTAATTTATTCAAATTATATTCTTTTTCGACTATTCCGTATGTGTTATATATTTTTACACTTACGTCTGCATTTTCTGATAAATCAAATGTAAGATTGAAATTGTCAATTGAAGGATTTGGATGAATATCATAAGCTTGGATTATTCCTTTTACTCGTGGTATTGCTTTGAATTCTAATCCACAAACGCTATCAAGCGAAAATATTCCGTTAGATGGCACTCCTTTTAATACTCCAATGCAAACCCCATCACCAAATGCTGTTGCTGTCAGATTAATCGAAGTTTTTACTTTTTCGCCAAGATATGTATTGTAATATAACTTAATAAGAGTATCTGATTTCATAAAAGTTAAATTGCCAGGGCAAGATAATTTAATCGATAATTTGCTACCATTGGCAAATTCAATTAATTCTGCCTGTGCTGCTTCTGATGCAGTATTTACTTTGTCGAAATCATAATATTCCAGCAAGGAACGGTCATACTCTAAAGTATCGGAATAAGTTTTTGCATTTATAATATCAAAATCTTTCACTAATATTGGGAACATTATTCTTGTTCCTGGTTTTGCTTTTAAATCTTTTGGAATTTCGATATCCATCGATTTTGGAGCAACGCTTTGTGCTTTCAGATGTAATTTGAAATCTGTATATGGCTGATTAGCATTTGTAGTGATTGTCAATGTTTTAGTAAAAGCTCCTAATTGATTTGCATCAAATGAAAGTGTAATCGGCTTTCTGGAATTTGCTGATAAAGTATCAAAAACTGTTACTGAAAAAGGTGGCTCAACTTTAGTATAAAAAATTATTAATGGTGCATTTCCATTATTACTAACCAATAATGTCAAATCTCTTGATTTTGGGCAATCAGGCTGAAGAACAACATTTCCGAAATCAATTGTATCTTTATCAACTTCCAAGGTTGGCTCAATTCCATTTCCTTTAATATAAAAGACTACTTGCCTTAATGATTGAGGGAAACCAGTGATTTTGCGTTTGAAGATATCGCTTTCTAATACGAGTTTTGCAAAAAATGGTCCTCTTCGGTTTGGAGTAAAGCTAATTTTGATAGAATCATTATCAGTTGGATATAAATTACTTATTAAACTTTTCAAAGTACTATTAGAAATAAAGTCTAAGCTCGGATCACTATTATTGACATTTGTAACCGATTGTTTTAAGCAACCGAATGGAATATTACCCTGATTATTGATGATTACTTCAAGTTCTTTGTTTGAATTAACCCAAACGTCTCCAAAATTGATTGTATCGCCTTTGATTGCTTCATTATTTGGGAATAATTTAATATCTTGCTTAACTCCCATTCCGTACATTTTAACAGAACAGGTGTCGAATTTTGAAGGAAATGCAGGATTAGGAATAAAATATAGATTATATTCTGCGCTATCCCCATTCATATCAATTGGTTTATAGGTAAAGCTCCAATCGACAGTTGTTCTTTTTGTTGGGAAATTAAGTGGCATCTGATGATTATATAATCCAAATTCAGGATTTGCTCCCAAAACAGGACTGAGCATTACAAGTTGGTCATTTATTACATTTAAGCTTGCATTAAAAGAATTTTGAACTTTCCAAAATCTTCTGGTTGTGTCAGTTTGCGCATCAACATAAACAGAATCAAAGTTAATTTCTTTCTCGAATCCATCAATATATTTCAGCGTTTTTCTAGCAATGAAATAATATTCTTTTTTTATAATCAAATCAGATTCGTGGAGGGAATCCCCAGCAGAAATTCGAGCATTTTCTACATCTGGATCATACAAAGATAATAGTAAATAGCACTGCTTTTTGCCAGTCGGATATTTGTTTAAATCCAGTTTTGCGAAATATTTAAAGAAGATTGATTTGTCAATTCTCTCAATATAAAATGGGGTTGGGAAATCTTCTCTAAATTCCTCGAATTGTAATCCGAAATTACCGTAAGTCCCTAAGAAAAATGATGGAAGAGTTTTCCCAATTTTCAATCTCACTTTGTCAGGATTTATAATATTATAGAAAGTTTCTAAAGAATCACCAACAAGGCACATACCAAAATCAACTGTATCTGAGCGAATTGCAGGATTGATAATATCAACCTTTGCATAAGCAAAACTTGATATAAATATGAGCGATATTAGTAAAAATCTCTTAATTGTTTCTTTTCTCAATATAATAAAAGATAAAAAACGATAAATTGCTTGATTTATTCTAAGAATGGCATTCGCTGAATTAATCAATTATTTTGCTTTTGTTAATTTAACTATAAAGTAAATCATTGTTGCTAACATCAGTATGATAACAAATGGTAAAAACCAAAAAATCAAACTGCTTGTTTCGCCTTTTACAGATAAATAAGTAAAAATCTGAATTATAGAAAAAATAAATAAAAGTTCGTTTTTCAAAACTCTCATCATCTTGGTTGCTACCGTATATTTTGCAAAAGCATTTTCAGGAGTAATCTTTGATGGATAATTAAAGAAATGAGGATATTTATTCAAAAATGTTAATGAAACATACATAATTGTCCCAACTAACGGCAAAAAGAGAACCATCATTTTGCTACCGAAACTATCCACTTCTCCTTTGATATTAAAATGGGTTGGTATAATATCTGGTAATACTGTAAAGGCATATACTGAATATACCCAAAGAAAAAAAAGCAAGAAATAACCGAGTAACTCAAGTTTTTTATCAAAATCGTCAGCTTCTATTTTGAGCTTTGGATTTGGGTTCATTTTAATTTTCATTCTATTTGCTCCCGAATAATATTTTTACTAAAATTGCCGAAAAAACAAGAATAACACCTGAAATTACAAATATCAGATTTATCTCAACAAATGGTGCAATTGCACTACTCATCAAATACCCAATTAGCGTACCAAAAATATTGGCAGAAGATGCAAAGCCCATAATCCCGCCTTTATTTTCTTCAGGTATTTGCTTATTCAATGACGAATATAATGTAGGAATTACTGCACTGGAAATTATTCCTAATCCAACTCTTAATGGATAAATGTAATAATATTCCGGCATAATTGAGTGAAGTAATTGCAAAATTCCTGAAATTAGAATAGCATAAAACAAGATTTTTCTGAAATCTGCTTTATCATTTGCTTTTCCCCATCTTGGCGAAAAAATTACATAAAATACTCCAACTATTCCTACCATTGTTCCTGTAATTGTAGATAGATATTTTGCTGGTGCGTGCAAATGCTCAATAAAATATGCGAATACTGGATTTGTAATATAAAATCCAATTTGCACAATCATTAAGATTCCGATTAATGAGCTCAGATATTTGCTTTTTATTATAAATTTCAGATTAGATTTTAATGTATGCTTTTTCTCTTGTAAACTACCTTTATTTTTTTCAACTACAAGGATCATTACTAAAAATCCAGAAATTGCACACAAGATTGCAACTAAATAAAAAACAGACCTGATTCCCGAAAAGTCAGAAATAACTCCGCCGATTAATGGTCCAATAATATTTCCTGCAGCCACTGAACTTTGGAATAATCCAATTGCATATCCCGATTTTTCACTTGGAGTATTTGCAACAATAAATCCCAAAACTGCAGCCATAAATCCACTTAAAACGCCTTGCAGAATCCTGAAAAATAGTAATTGCTCAACAGTTCTAGCAAATCCCATCAGAAGCATTGCAATTGCTAAACCGAAAATTGCTCTGATTAGCATTGGCTTTCTGCCGTATTTATCGCCAATCATTCCCCAAAATGGAGTAACAATTATTGAAAGCGTAAAAGGTCCTGCAAATATTAATCCGCTCCAGAGTTTTTGAGCTTGTGGGTCAGCAACTCCCAAATCTCGGATATAAAGAGGAAGAAAAGGTACACAGGCACTCATTCCGACCATAGCAATAAATTGGGCAAAGCAAAGAAAAACAATGTTTCTTTGCCATAAATTTTCTTTGGAATAGAGAATTTCTTTAAGTCTAGTCTTCAATTTGTTCTTGTTCGATGTCCTTGATTACTCTTTGAGCTTCACTCATTAATCCATCGCGATTTTTATTCAAATCGATATATTTCAAAAAATCAGCTTTAGCATCATCATTTTTTTTGGTTAATCTATTGATTGTTGCTCTTGCATAATATGAAGCTCCATCATTAGGATCTAATTTTATTGATTTATTAAAATCATAAAAAGCAGCAAGATTATTGCCAAGATAATAATGGACTAATCCACGAGCATAATAATAATTTGCCTGATTGCTGTCTAAAGAAAGAACTTTATTTAAATCACTCAAAGCTGATTGATAATCCGCAATTCTTGTATAGCAAAGTCCTCTTCCATAATATGAGCTAATATTTTTTGGTTCATATTTTATAGCTTCGGAATAGCTAACTGCAGCTTCTTTAAATTTCTTTAGATATGACAATGCAAGAGCCTTGCCATAATGTGCAGGAGCATATTTTGGATTAATATTTACTGTTTCAGAATATAAGTTTACAGCTTTGTCATATTCACGTAAAGAGATAGCGTCAGCAGCCTGTGACATATTTCCTTTATTTTCAGAAAAAGCAGTATTTATCGTTACTAATAATATAATCATATAAGAAAATAATTTCATTTTTTTTCCCTCTTATTCCTTTTAAAAAAACAAAATTATGATTAATTTTTGTTTTATAACTATTATTTTTTGAATTTAGGAAACAATGAAACTATTATATTGTGTTTTTGCACTTCTTTTGATCGCTTTTGCAGAACTATTCTCACAAACTTACCCTCTAGAATGGCAAGGAATTCCAGTAAATGACTGGGGGGGTGTTACAACTTTTGGAGTAAATAAAACTCATTTATATGTAGCTACATCTAACAAGGGGATTTATCGAGCTAGTGTAACAACTCAGCTTTGGGAAGAGGTATTCAACGATGCTAAATTGAAAACTATCAATTTTATGAAAGTTACTGATTCAAGAGTCTATCTTCATCATTTGAATTACGGCATTAATGACCAACAATTTTGCTATTTAACTACAAATACTGGTGCAACCTGGCAGAAGAAAGCAATTTCTGCAAATTCTACTAGTTTTTCTCCAACCAATATGCTAATTTATAATGATTATCTATATTTCAGTAGCGTTTTGGGATATGGAACATCCGATATGGATTTAAGTGCAATTAGTATTAAAAATGTTACAGAAATTGAATCTAATAAATCATATATCATTAAAGACTTAATTATTGCTCCAAATGACACAATTTATGCTATAAGTTATGGTAATGGATTCTTTGCGTCAGTAGTAAATGGAGAAACCTGGAAAAAGCCCTGCAAAGTTGAAATTTCCAAATTATATACCTGTCTTTATCCAGACAGCAATTATGTTTACTTGGGAACAGTTGACAAAGGGTTAGTAAGATATAACACTCAAACAGGTGAATTGAAATCAATGGTATACAATCTTGGCAATTTAACTATAACTTCAATTACATCAATTTATGGTAGATTATTTATCAGTACTGCTTCAAATGGTGTATATTATTTTGATACAAAAACTCTTAAATGGGTTGAAGTGAATAATAATCTTGCAACGCTAAAAATAACAAAAATGCTTGATTATAAAAACGTTCTATATGTTCTTACTGACGAGAGTAAACTATTTAAAGCTACTGTGCCAGAACCTATTCCTGTTATCACATTAGAATCAATCACCAAAACGCAATTTTGTGCAAACGAAACGCTAAAACTGCATTTTACGGTAACAGATTATTTCTTTAAAAGTGATAATCTCTATACGGTTTATATGTCTGATTCATCAGGTTCATTTTCAAAATTAAATCCTGTAGCCTCAAAAAGTGGTAGATATTCAGATTCATTAATCATTACTTTGCCAGACAGCTTATTATTTAGCAAACTTTATAAATTTAAAGTTGTTGCTTCTAATCCCGCTATTTCAAGCAATATATCAAAAGAAAGCATTACATTAACCGCATTGCCAAATCCAGAATTAAGTGGCAGCGAAGACGTTTGCTCAAAGCGAGAATATATGTATTATTCTGTAAGAAATCCCAAAAACACACTCACTTGGGACATTATAGGTGGTCAAATAATTTCAAAGAATTATGATTCAGCATTAGTTGTTTGGAACGATGGCACTAATGGTTCATTGCGAGTTACAGAATTCACTCAATATTTGTGTTCTAAAAATAAATCAATCAATATCAATATTAGAAACACTCCTGCCAAGCCTATAATAACTAAAATTGGAGATACATTATTTGTAAGTGCAGATGCTGGAATTCAATGGTATTTTAATTCAATTGAGCTTACAGGAGCAAAAAACAAAAAATTAGTGATAGCTTCCAATGGTTCTTTTAAAGTAAAAATTGATAATTTTAATGGTTGCCCTTCAGATTTTTCTGACTCAATTTATTGCACCAAAACATTGCCAAATTCAGTTGATGAAATTGATAATTCAAATATCATTTCTCCGAATCCAGCAAGCGATTATATAGAAATCTCTTATTCCCCCTTTTTCAAAGGGGGTCAGGGGGTTTCTCTTCAAACTGACCAAATAGGTGTCATTCCTGCGGAAGCAGGAATCTACTTTGAAATCTTCAATGTCTTTGGGGAGAAAGAATCCACCCCGTCATCGCTTCGTGATGCCACCCCTCAAGAGGGGAATTCAAGAATTGATATTTCCAATCTCCCTGTTGGAGTGTATTTCATCAAAATTGGCGACAAATTTGAGAAATTCGTAAAGATTTAATCCAAAAGATGTACGACACCTCAAAGGTGTCGTACATCTGAATTCTTGGTAGGTCAAGCCTCATTGATTGTCTAATAGGAGAAAACACACTCTTCAGTTGCACAAAATTTTAATAATTATTTGGCAAATAATGATAAATTGCTTAAGTTTGAAATAATGAATTAAATGGAGTTGATGTGAAAAAGTATTTTGTTATATTGATCTTAGTATTAACCAGTATTACTTTATATTCTCAGGAATCTGGATGGTTTAACAATGGAGACCATTTAGAACAGAAATTTGTTCTTGATAGCTTAACAAAACTCCATTGTACAAAAGATGGTAAGCAATTTTATACTTATCATCAACCTAATACAATTAATATTTGGGATATGGAGAGTGGGAAGATATTAAAAACATTAAGTTCAACTGGAAATAATGTATGGTTTTCCTCTGATGATAATTCATATATTACATTCAATTTTGGAATTTACAATAATAGTCTATTAAATATTTATGTTAAGGATTTTGCAAAAGACTCTGTTTTATTCTTTTATGATATATTTTATCCAACTATGAATTTAAAATGGGATAATTCTGGAAGATATGGGGAAGTGAATGGAAATAATTATTTACAAATAGATTATAAATCTGACAAATCTAAACTATTTATTAATTTAAATTTTTTACATTACTATGATGAACAATATACACCTTCACAAATGGGAACAATATGGAATATTTGTGGTACTAATGGTTTTGTTTTCTATATTAATGACACAATTAGTTTCGAAACTACAGGGACTTATAAGAATTCAAATATTATTGAAAATCAAAATTTTATATATTCAATTGAACATAGATTAGTAGCAGAAACAGGTTTTTATAGATATAATAGTTCAAATAAATATGTAAAGATATTTGATAAATCAACAAAAAAGTTAAATTATATCATACTTGAAAAATTTGAAAGATTGAATAGTCAAAATTTTAAAAATAAATTTTCTAATAGTGAGATGAAGATTGAAGTTTTTGAAAAGAGTGAAAACTCATCATTTATAAGAAATGACTCGATCATTTATTATATCGATTTACAAAATATTAAAATAATTGATTCATTAAAAATATCTAATATTAAAGAAATTATTAAAATAACCTCATTGAAAAATTTTTTAGTAACTTTGAATCCAAATTCTTCTTTACTTCCAAAATATTTCTATTATTATAATCTTGATACAAAAAAACTAACCGATTCAATCGCTTGTAATTTCAATGCAACCAATTTTGATATTGTTCCTAAAACAGACAAAATCATTGCCTGGGATAATTCTGGTCATATTCAGTTACTAAATGGGAATATTATAAGCGATTTAAAAGAATCATCGAATCTGACTGGAATAAATATTAAATTTACTTTACCTAATATTTTAATAAAATTCAATCAAGACTTTGAAACAGAATCTGACTTAATGATTTACGATATACTTGGAAATCTTGTTTACAAAAGAATAATAGCTTCAAATCAAAAGGAAGTAATTTTCAATACCGATGATTTAAATTTACTAGATGGATTTTACATCGTAACCATCAAAAATCAGGGGGTTTTAAAGAGTGTGCCTTTGGTGATTTATTAATAGTAGCACAGACATTCCTGTCTGTGCAAGATTAATTAAATTACTCAATCATTCAGAAGCAAATGATTGAATCTTTACGCTTATTGATAAAATAAATCATTATATAATAATCAAAGTAATAAATGACTTCTATTTCTTAATTACGAATTTTTTTGTAATCATTTTATTAGAACTTGAATTTTTAAGAACTAAATCTTTTTGAGCGACACCATAAGTTATAGTATTATCGCTTTTCTCAATAATTTTCCTTACAACCAACTTTGAACTATCACCAGTAAAAAACTTACCAATTACTGAACCATTTTCTCTGATTAAGTCAGTTTCCTTAGATTGGGGGAACCAAGTTTCGGCAATAAAGAAATTACCATCTTTATCTGTTTTAGTAACTTCCAATGGAATATCACAATTAGTAGAATCGAATTTAAAATAATGGAACATCTGCATAACTAAAGTAGTATCTTTTGATTTTAGTAATAAATTATAAAAACCTGGTCTTATCGAACGATTTGAATCACCCGAATGAGCAATGTTAGCGTCCATTTCAAATTCAAAATTCCCTGGATTATATTCTTGCACAAGATTAAAATATTCAATTTTAGTTATATCTTCCTGAATTTTAACATCGATTGTTTGTTTAATTGGATTAGAAAATCCAAAATTCACATAACTAACAAACGGATTAGGAGAGCATTCATTAAGTAATAAATTAGGATTTCTAGAAGGCACTAATATCGGTTCACTAAAAGAAAAAGTGTTATAAGAAGTAAATATCTGAAGTCTATAGTTATAAGAAAAGTTGCTGCTGATATTATAATCTCTAAGGGAGTAATTTTGAACAGTGGTACTATTGCCTATTGCGTTAACTCTTCCAACAGCAATGTATTTATCTTCTGTTTCATAACTAACTTTTTTCTCTAATACAAATTCACGAACCATCATTTCAGAAGCAGTTGACCATTTAAATTCATTATATTTAGCAAAAGTAGAATAATTAAAAGATATTAATTCGGCATTTTCAATTGATTGAGTTTTTTCACCATTATTTTTATCTTTGTTTGCCACATAGATTCTAACAGGCAAAATTGGCAAAATACAAAGGTCAGCATCAGCAACTGGTTTACCATTTTCATCTACAACAGTTCCGTAATATCCTCTTTCGAGAACAACATCACTAGTGTTTTTACAAGATAAAAGCACAAAAAGAGAAGAAACTGCAAGAATTAATAAATATTTTTTCATACCCAACTCAAAAAATTAAAATGAACTTATACAAAATTAAATAAAAACTGATAATTAAACAAAAAAATAGAACTAAAGACATTCCTGCCTGTGCAAATGTTCAGCATTTAAAACTTCTTTATTTCCATAGAGGAATGAAATATAGTAACAATTTCAATAATATCATTTTATAGTCTATTAACAATTCTATAATTCTTATAAATTAATTCTCTTAAATATTTATCATTATATTCAGGAACAATCCTTCCCAATA
>CAIWET010000354.1 GCA_903911805.1 uncultured Ignavibacteria bacterium
GGGCTATCTTATTGCAATTAAATGAAATACTATGATTTGAAATAAATTAAGTATAATAGTTTAACTATTTAATAAATATTGAATTTATAATATTAATGATATAAAATTTCACAAATAGGCTGAAACTTTGGTTATTATTATTTACAAAAATTGAACTTATGTTTTTATTATAAATGGAGGAAATTATGAAAAATTTTGTACTAACCTTGTTTTTTGTTTTTGCTACAATTGGATATGCGAAAGCTCAAAGTGATACAATTGTCTTTAAACTAAAAAATGGGAACTTTGAGAAATATTCGGTTTCTCAAATGAAACTCATTAGATTTGAAAATGTGATGGCAGTAGACCAGCCAAAATCACTTTTATCTAATGTTAGTTTTTTAAACAACTTCCCAAACCCTATAACAAATCAAACTAATATTGAGTTTGAACTCTGCCGTACTGGTAAGGTCGAAATATTGATTTTTGATGGATTGGGTAATATAATTAAATCAATCCTTTGCGAAAATTGTCAACTTGGGAAAAACTCAATTCAATGGGATGGATTAGATGATTCTCAAAAGGAAATATCAAGTGGCACATATTATTGCAGATTGCGATTTGAAAATGAGCTTTTAGTTCAAAAAATGGTTGTTATTAAAAAATAAATTCAAAAAAGGAAATAATATGAAAAAGATAATTTACTTATTGATGCTAATTTGCTCAATCTCGCTATTTGCTCAAGATCCAATTGTAAAATTATATCTTGAAGACAAAACAACTTCATTTAACTTATCTGAAATAGATAATATTAATTTTGTTTTAGGCAAATCTGTTTGCTTAATGAAAATATATTATCAAGATACTTTAATGACCAATTTCCAAACAAAAAACATTGAATCAATAAAATTTGAAAAAGATAATTTTAAAAATGATTTATTGAATATCTATATTGGTGGCAAACCAAATAGTTTTTTGTTGGCAGAAATTGATAGTATTAACTTCTTTGTTCCTCAAGTGCCTATTCCTCAGATTGCTTCAATAACCCCAACATCTGGAATGGTTGGAGATATAATAACAATTGATGGATCAAATTTTGGCGCAACTCAAGGAACCAGCATTTTTTCTTTTAAAAGCCAAAATGCTTCTGAAATTTCGCTTTGGAGCGATACAAAAATTAAACTAAAAGTTCCAAAAGGAGCTATGTCAGGTCCTGTATCAGTTACTGTAAATTCAATAAAAAGTAATGAAGTTGATTTTAATTTAATTCATAATATAATCAGTTTAAATCCTAACTCAGGAAGAGCTGGAGATGTAATTTCAATAACTGGCCAAAATCTTGGAAAAATTCAAGATAAAAGTTTTGCTTCATTTGATAATATTAATGCTGCAACTTATCAATCTTGGAGTGATTCCTTGATAAAGCTAGTTGTTCCTAATAATGCTAAAAATTGCAAAGTGACAGTAACAGTTGCTGGTGTAAAAAGTAATGGCTTAGATTTTGCAATTTTACCAACAATTTTTAGTTTATCTTCAACTTCTTTTAAAATTGGCGACACATTGTCAATTAAAGGTACAAGTTTTGGTTTTGCGAAAGACACTTGTTTGGTTTACTTTAATGATAAAAAATTCTCAGCTTTTATTTTAATGAATGATTCATTAATAAAACTTAAAGTTCCTGCTGGAGTTGTTTCAGGCAAAATTTATATGACTACAAAAAGCATTAAAAGCAATGAACTTGATTTTAGTATTTTGCCACAAATCACTAAAGTTGCTCCAACTTCTGCTGCTATTGATGATCAAATTTTAATTACAGGAACTGGTTTTGGAGCTTCAGGTAGTTCAAATTTCATATATTTTAATGCTTTGGAAACAGCAAAATTCACTAAATGGACTGATACAGAAATTGGATTGGCTGTGCCAAATGGAGCCACAAGTGGAAAACTCTCAATAAAAGTAAATAATGTAAAAAGCAATGAGGTAGATTTTACTGTTATTCATAAATTAATTAGCATTTCTCCAAAAAACTCAGGGAAAATTGGTGACGAAATTGCATTAATTGGAACAAACTTTGGAATTTCACAAGGTGCATCATACATTAATCTCAATAATTTAAAAATTACTGATATAAAAAGTTGGAGCGATACTGAAATTAAATTAATAATACCAACAAATGCCAATACTGGAAAAATTTCAGTTACAATTAATGGCATTATTAGCAATGAATTGCAATTATCAATAATTCCGGATATTAAATCAATCAACCCTACTTCAGCAGCATTTGGTGGAACAGTTACTATTACTGGAACAGGATTTAATGAAGTACAAGGAACTGGATTTGTTGCATTTACTCGTGCAAATGCAAATGAATATGTCAATTGGAATAGTACTCAAATTGTATGCAAAGTTCCAAATGGTTCACGTAGCGGAAAATTATCGGTAACATCTGGTGATCAAAAAAGCAACGAAGTAGATTTTTCATTATTACTTTCTATGACTGGAATATTTCCTACTTCAGGAGTAGCTGGTGATGAAATTACAATTTTAGGCGTTAGCTTTGGAGATACAAAAGGTAGCAGTTTTGTTTCATTTAATGGAACTAACGCTATAGATTATATTAGCTGGACTGATACAGAAATTCACGTAAAAGTACCTGCAAATGCTACTACTGGAAAACTTTCAGTAACTGTTGGCTCAACAAAAAGTAATGAAGTAGATTTTACATTAACTCCACAATTAACTTCAATTACTCCAAGTTCCGCAAATATTGGAGAATTTGTTTCTCTTTCTGGAAACAATTTTGGTACTAGCCAAGGTACTGGCAAAGTTACTTTTAATGGTGTTAATGCTACAGTATATCAAAGTTGGAGCAATAATTTAATAATGGTTAAGGTTCCAAATGCAACAACTGGCAAAGTTTCTGTTTCGGTAAATGATATTAAAAGCAATGAAGTAGATTTTACAATTACTTCAATTGTTATTGGAACTCAGGAATGGATGAATAGAAATTTGGATTTGACAACTTATAAAAATGGTGATCAAATTCCACAATGCACTGACCAATCAACTTGGAATACACTAACGACTGGTGCTTGGTGTTATTATAACAATAGCTCAGGAAATGCTACTACTTACGGTATTTTATATAATTGGTACGCTGTAAGTGATCCAAGAGGTCTAGGTCCAACGGGATGGCACGTTTCTTCTGACGCAGATTGGACAACATTAACAGACTATCTTGGTGGATTGCCATCTTCCGGAGGACCTTTGAAAGAAGTTGGTACTTTGCATTGGACAACTCCAAATGCTGGAGCTACCAATACAACATTATTTACTGCTTTACCAGCAGGATATAGACTAACTTCATTCGATAGAATGGGGGATGCGTGCATATTTTGGACAACAATTTCTAATGATGCAACAACTGCTTGGACAAGAGCACTATTATATAATAGTGGCTCTGTGAGCAGAAGTGCTCAAGGAAAAACTACAGGATTTCCAGTTAGATGCGTAAAAGACTAATTGGCTTCTTCGTTAGTCTCTGAATGATACTAAAAAAACACCCCAAAAGTTTTTAACTAACTTTTGGGGTGCTGTTTAAAATGCGTCTCTTTTTCGTAAGATATCCAATCTCTTATTGTACATCCCTTGAAAGGGCTGTGACTTGTAAAAGGAGAAAGAAATTACTTCAATCCTCTTCTTTTCAAAAGCGGTTCGATAATTGGTTCTTTGCCTCTGAATCTTTTGTATAAAGTCATTGCATCTTCTTTGTTGCCATTTTCTAAAACGTTTGTTCTAAAAGCTTCAGCAGTTTTTTTGTCGAATAACCCATTTTCTTTGAAAGCTTCAAAAGCATCTGCGTCAAGTACTGCTGCCCAAATGTAGCTGTAATATCCAGCAGAATATCCACCACTGAAAACGTGTTGAAAATATGCACTTTTGTATCTTGGAATAATTTCGGAAATTAATCCGATTTTATTCATTTCAGCAGTTTCAAATTGATTTGGACTTTCTGATAATTTTTCAGTTTTTGAATAATAAGATAAATCAAGTAATGATGCAGCAAGATATTCTACTGTGATAAATCCTTGATTAAATAATCCGCTATTTTTGAGCTTTTGAACTAATTCTGCAGGAATAATTGTGTTAGTTTTCCAATGCTTTGCATATAGTGCCAAAACTTCTGGTTCAGTTGACCAATTTTCCATTATTTGAGAAGGAAGTTCTACAAAATCTCTTGAAACGTTGGTACCAGAAATACTTTTATAATTTCCTTTTGCAAACATCCCGTGTAATCCGTGACCAAATTCGTGGAAAAATGTTTCAACTTCGTCAACTGTTAAAAGTGATGGAGTTTCACCACTCGGTTTTGAAAAATTACAAACTAAGCTAATGATTGGAATAACTTTTTTGCCATCTTTTTTATAAACTTCACGATAATTTGTCATCCAAGCGCCACTTCTCTTGCTTTCTCTTGGGAAGAAATCCATATAAATTAAAGCAAGAAGTGATTTGTCTTTGTCATAAACTTCATAGGAAATTGCGTCAGGATGGTATTTTGGAAGTTTGTTGTTTTCTTTGAAAGTAATGCCGTAAAGTTTATTAACTAAAGTGAAGATGCCATCTCTTACGTTTTCTAATTTGAAATATGGTCTTAATTGTTCTTCATTCAAATCATATTTTTCTTTACGTAATTTTTCGGCATAATATCTCCAATCCCAAGGTTCAATTTTGAAGTTCATACCTTCGCGTTTAACTAAAGCATTTAAGTCTTCAGCTTCTTTTTTAGCTACTTTTAATGCTGGAGTCCATAAATCATTCAATAATTTATAAGCAGTTTTAGGAGTCTTAGCCATATTGTCATATAAAACATATTCTGCATAAGATTTATAACCTAAAAGATTTGCTTTTTCTAATCTTAAGTTTACAATTTCTTTGATGATTTCATTGTTATCATAAACATTGTTAGCATTTCCTCTAGACATATATGCTCTCCAGAGTTTTTCTCTTAATTCTCTTTTTGAAGCATATTGTAAAAATGGAATTAAGCTTGGATTATGAACTGTAAAAATCCATTTGCCTTCAGCTTTGTTGTTGTTTGCTGTTTCAGCTGCTTCGTCAATTGCTGACTGCGGCAATCCAGCTAAATCATTTTTGTCTTCGATTACTAATTTGAAATTATTAGTTTCAGTTAATACGTTTTCCCCATATTTTAAAGTTAATAAGGAAATCTTTTCGTTGATTTCAGAAAATCTTTTCTTTTTTGATTCATCTAAATCAGCACCACCACGAACAAAATTCTTATAAGTTTCTTCTAGGAGTTTAGCTTGTTCGGTATTCAATTTTAAATTAGTTTTTTGAACATAAACATCTTTCACTCTTTTGAATAAAGCAGGATTAAGATTGATTTTATCTCCGTGCTGTGAAAGCAATGGAGAAATTTCTTTAGCGATTTTCTGCAACGCTGAGTTAGTGTTTGCAGAGCTAAGATTAAAGAAAACGGTGGAAATATCATTTAATAATTCACCTGAATATTCTAAAGCTTCAATTGTATTTTTGAAGTCAGCAGGTTTTTTGTTATTTAATATTTTGTCGATTTCAGCTTCGTGCTTAATAATGCCTTCTTTGATAGCAGGAAGAAAGTGTTCCGGTTTGATTTTATCAAAAGGAGGAACTCCAAAAGGAGTATCATATTTAGTTAAAAGCGGATTACTATCTTTTGCAGTCAAGTTAACACCCGAAAATAATAATACAAATAATGTTATTAAAAATAGAGATTTAAACATTAATCACCTAAAAAATTAAAAATAAAAAATTTAGGCTGTAAATATAGGGAATTAATTTAACTCAACCAAAAGATTTAAGTCTTTCCAAGATAGCTTGGGCTTTGGGAATGCCGTGCTTATAAAGTCGGCAATTAAGAGTTGGGGTTCTTGGCTGAGGAAGATATTCAAAATCATCACCATTTATTAATAAAGTAGGTGAACCTCTAAACTTGAATTTTTTTGCTGCTTCGTCATCGCTGACTTTTATTTTTTTGTAATTGACACGTCCTTCATATTCATCTAAAGCGATGTTCAACTCATCCTCGAGTTTCTCTTTATTCGGACATCCGTCACTATATTGAAATACTATTTCTATCATAATTTTATTAAGAGACGGTTAATTGAACCGTCTCCTATTAGCAAACTTATAAAAAATATTTTGATTAACAAAACATTATTTACAATCACATTCATTTTTTCCACAACCGCAACCATTTTGATCCGTTGTATTTGAACGACAGCCACAGCCATTACCACCACAACCGCATGATTTATCATCAGTTAGTGTTGGTTTCTCAATCCCGAAGGCAAGATTTATCAAATTGTTATTTATATTGCTCATAATTTATATTTTTTTATTACTTTAAACAAAACTAATCTTTAGGAAAGACTAAAAATGAATTATAATATTTTAAGATTCATAATAAAAATTAGTTTTGATTGCTTTGAGTTCAACTTCATAATCAGTTTCACCTGCTTTTACTAATGGAAGTTCTTCCCAATTTGTTGTAAATCTAGGTGATTTTAATTCTGCTTTGGTTTTCCAACTTCTTTTTATTCCAGAGCTGGCATAAAAAAGTGTTCCTCTGCCGTATTTTAGATTAATTTCATCTACTGTGGCAGTTAGGTCATCTAATTTCATCCTATCTTCTTCATCGAATAAAGAGAGTTGAGATTTATTCTTTGGAACAATTCCAGTAAGCATAATTCCAACTTTATGATAAAGAAAGTCTTCCTTAAAAATTTGCTCCAATGCTTGATGTGCATATTTTAGCATTTCGCTAGTAATGCTTGTTGGAGTGGGCATTTGTACCATACATCCATTGTGGTATTGAGGCTCATTCTTGAATGGATTAGTTCTTAAAAACACTGAAAGCAAATGACATTCTGAATTTTGTTTCCTTAATTTGCGGGAAGCAACGTGAGTAAAGTAAGAAACTGCTTCTTTCAAATCTTGCAAATTAGAGGTTACTTTGCCAAATGAACGCGAGCTTACAATTGCCTTTTTCGGTGGCGCAGAGTATTCAATGCTTACACAAGGGATTCCGCGAATTTCGAATAAAGTTCTTTGTCCCATCACAGTCATATTTTTACGAATCCATTTGTCATTAACATCCCTGAATTCCAAAGCATTGAAGATATTATGTTTGTTCAGGAATTTAGTATACTGTCTACCAACTCCCCAAATATCTTCAACAGGTGTCTTCTTTAAATATAAGTCAATCTTTGGTGATTCAATTATATTGAGAACGCCATCGAGTTCAGGATTCTTTTTTGCAATTCTATTTGCTAATTTTGCTAATGTTTTTGTTTCAGCAATTCCAACTGATACAGGAATGCCAGTCCATTGACGAATTTTAGTTCTGATATATCGGCAATAATCTGTAATATTTCTGCCTTTGTATTGCTCCATATTAAGAAAGGCTTCATCAATAGAATAAATTTCAACATCTGGGCAGAAATGCTCGAGTGCAGACATCACTCTTTGAGACATATCACCATAAAGAGTATAATTTGAAGAAAGTACTGCGACATTGTGCTTTTTCACAATATCTTTAACTTTGAATAATGGGTCACCCATTGGTATTCCCAAAGCTTTTGCTTCATTTGATCGGGCAATAATCATTCCGTCATTATTTGAAAGTACAATTATAGGTCTTCCCCAAAGTTTTGGATTAAAAACCCTTTCGCAAGAAGCATAAAAATTATTACAATCAACTAATGCTATTGGAAATTTTTTAATCATTAAATACCTAATGACTGAAGAACGAATATCATAACAGCGTCAGTTAAAATTATCAGCAAAACACCTGTAACTACTGAAGCAGTAGTGTATCTACCAACACTTTCAGCGCCACCACTAACTTGCAATCCTCTAAAGCAACCAACTGTTGCGATTAAATACCCAAATATTACACTTTTCAAAATACCACTAAAAATATCGCCATAAGACAAAGAGCGTTGCATTTCATTCATAAATCCTATAAATGTAATATTTAGAGTAGCTAAAGCAGTCAACATTCCGCCTAAAATTCCAAAGAAATCAGCAATGATTGTAATTAATGGCATAGCAAAAACTACTGCAGCAATTCTTGGCATAACTAAGAATTTTATGTAATCAAAACCCATAGAATTTAGAGCATCTATTTCTTCGCTTACCTTCATTGTGCCAATTTCTGCAGCGAATGACGCACCGCTTCTTCCTGCTACTAATATTGCTGCCATCAAAGGAGCAAGTTCTCTTGCAATTGAAATCCCAACCAAATCAGCAACAAAAATATCAGCACCAAATTGTTTTAACTGAATAGCACCCTGATAACCAGAAATTACACCGATTAGAAATACAATTAAAATGACAATTGGAACAGCATTTACACCTGATTTTGTAAGATGCATCGGAAAATCCTCCCAACGCATATCTTTGGGTTTGATAAGCAAGTGTGCAAATTTTGATGTAATTTCACCAATAAATTCCATAAAACTAATACCGTCTTTAGCCAATGTGATGAGAATATTTCCAATTCTGGTAAAATATCTTACAATCTTGCTAAGCTTTTCTTTAGGAGGAAGAGTAGGCAAATCTTTCTTATTGTAAATTTCAATAAAAGCATTAATTTCTTGAGATTTTGATTCAATTTTGAAAATAAAATTATTTTTAATTGCAAAATCTCTAATTTCATTGATTGAAAGTGGTAAAAAAGTATCATAACTTTTAACTTCATCCAAATTACATATTATTACATCAAAATTTTTAAAATTAGATATGTTTTGTAATATTCCGTAATAATGTGAAAAGTTTAAAATGACTTGATTTTTAAAGCTAATAAGTAATATTGAATTTGTTTGTTCTATTGAAAAATATTCATTCATAATTAAAACCTTTTA
>CAIWET010000355.1 GCA_903911805.1 uncultured Ignavibacteria bacterium
AATACTGCATTAGAAGAAGCTGATAAAATGATAGAAGACCAGCAAAAAAATTATGGTCTCGAAGCATTAGCATTAATTACTAATCCAAATGTAAAGCCATATAAACCCGAAGATTTTGAAGTAGTATTGGTAAATTATTTTAAAGCACTAAATTACTTAAATATAGGGAAATATAGTGATGCGTTGGTTGAGGTTAGGCGAGTAAATGAGAAACTTAATCAACTAAACGACAAATACCCAGATCATAAAAATCGCTATCAGGATGATGCTTTTGCTCATATTGTAATGGGCTTAATTTATGATGCCAACCACGAGTATAATGATGCTTTTGTTGCGTATCGCAATGCGTTGAATGTTTATGAAAATTCTTACAAAACAAACTTCAATATTCAAGTTCCGGAGCAATTGAAATGGGATTTAATGCGTGCCGCCAACCGAACAGGTTTTAATGAAGAACTTAGGTTTTACGAACAAAAATTTAATCTGAAGTATGAATCCAAACCTAATGATGGTGGCGAATTAGTTTTCTTTTGGCACAATGGTTTTGGACCTGTAAAATCGGAATGGAGCATTAATTTCACGAAAACGAGCAGCAATAATGGATTTGTAACTTTTGCCAATGAACAATATGGTATGTCGTTTCCAATTTACATTGGTGATAAATCAGACAATGAAAAATCAGGATTTTCAAAACTTAGTTTTTTAAGAATTGCATTTCCAAAATATTTAGAGCGAAAACCAATTTTTACTAATGCTGATATTACTGCAAACGGTAAAATATATCCTTTACAATTTGCCCAAGATATTAATGGAATTGCTTTTAAAACACTTAATGACAGAATGCTTCGTGAAATGGGAAATGCCATTTTAAGATTAGCTACTAAAAAAGCATTGGAAGCTGCTGCACGCAAAGAAAACGAAAATCTTGGTTCAGCTATTAGTATTGTGAATGCATTAACTGAAAAAACAGATACACGCAACTGGCAAACACTTCCTTACTCAATTTCTTACACAAGAATTCCTTTAGCTGTGGGCGAAAACAACATTGATTTTTCTGCATATTCATCTAAAAACTCAGAATCTAAAAAAGAAACTTTTAAATTCAATACAGTTAAAGGCAAAACTATTTTTTATACTTACTCAAGTTTTGAATCATTGCCTCCTGTCGAATAAAAAATTCATAATCAGGTATAAAAAAATTAAAATTGATTAAGTTCTAATTTTTAACTAATTTTGCAAAAAAATTATATACTCTAATTTAATTTTAGAAAAGATGAGTAAAGGCAGAATATTATTTGTTAACCAAGAGATTACACCATACTTAAAAGAAAGCCACATGGCAAATATTGGTCGTTATCTACCTCAGGGAATTCAGGAAACAGGTAAAGAAATTAGGACATTCATGCCGCGATTTGGAAATATCAATGAACGAAGAAATCAATTGCATGAAGTAATTCGACTTTCTGGTATGAATTTGATAATCAATGACCAAGACCATCCTCTTATTATTAAAGTAGCATCAATTCAATCTGCTCGTATGCAGATATACTTTATTGATAATGAAGATTATTTTCAACGAAAAGCTGTTTTTACTGACAAAAACAACGTCTTTTATTCTGACAATGACGAACGTGTTATTTTCTTTTCAAGAGGAGTTATTGAAACTGTAAAAAAATTAAGTTGGTCTCCTGAAGTGATTCATTGTCATGGTTGGATGACAAGTTTAATTCCACTCTATATCAAAAAAGCATTCAAAGATAATCCTTTATTTACCGATACAAAAGTTGTTATTTCATTATATGATGACGATTTTAAGGAAACTATGAGCAAAGATTTTGCAACTAAAATTAAATTACCAGGTATTATTTCTAAAGATACTAAACAATATAAAACACCTACCTACGTTAACG
>CAIWET010000356.1 GCA_903911805.1 uncultured Ignavibacteria bacterium
CATAAAATGACAATAAAAATGAGTAAAAAGTATCAATTATTTAAAAATCAAATTATTTAAAAAGTACTTTATTTAAAGTTAACTTAAATAAATTGATATTAATGGGTTTTGTAAGGAAACTATTAATTCCGCTTTCTAATATTTTTTCTTTTTCTGGATGGGTGGCAAAAGCAGTAACAATAATTACAGGAACATCCAAATAACCTTCAATCTTTCTTATTTCTTTATAAGTTTCTAAGCCATCAGGTCCATTTCCTAAATGTATATCTAGAACAATTGCATTATAAACTTGTTGATTTGCAATTTTAATGGCTTCTTGATAATTCAGGGCAATTTCTAAATTGCATATTCCTTTAACAATAGCTTTGATAAGTTCGATATTTGAGAAATCATTTTCAATTAAAAGTATATTATGCATATTTGATTATTCTATTATTAAAAAAGTTAAACTTAACTCTGTACCAACATTAACTTTACTACTTAAAGAAATTGTACCGTGTAATTTAGTTGCCATTTTTTGAGCAATAGTCAGTCCAAGACCAACTCCTTCGAAAGACCTATCAATTCCTTCACTTCCTTGCCTAAATGCTTCAAAAATGTGTTTTGTCTGATTCTCTGATATACCAACACCAGTATCACAAACTTTTATAGTAGCGTAAGTTTCATCATCAATGACACTTTTAACTAACTCAATTTTTATAACTCCTACATTTGTATATTTCACAGAGTTATCAATAAGATTAAAAAGTATTTGTCCTAATAAATAATCGTCAAGATTGCAATAAATTTCTGGATCACAAACTTCCAATTCGAATTCTAATCCCTTATCATTTGCCATATCCTTGTAAGTAGGAGCATAATATTCTAATAATTTTGATAAATTAATTCGTTCAAAATTAACATACAAATTATTGGCCTCAATTTCTGCTAAAGTTAAGATGGAATTCAGTGTATTCATTAATCTTAAGCCGGATTTATTTATTAATTCCACCATTTCTTTATTTTCATCGTCAAGATTGCTATCTTTTAAAAGATGTGAAAATCCCAAAATTCCATTCAAAGGAGTTCTTAACTCGTGACTTAAATTCCCTAAAATTACTGATTTCAAATGAGATGCTTCTTCTATTTTCTTTTTTGAAATAAGTAAATCGTTTTCAAATACTTTTCTGTCAGTTATATCTATTCCCGAGAATAAAAGTCCAAATATTTTATCTTCACCTTCAGTAAGCAAAACATTATGGAAGTAGATTGTCTTTTTTTGCTTATTTTTTGTATAAACATCAATCTCTATTTTTTTAATTGAACGCTTGCCTTGTTTAATAAAATCCTCATAAAGAATTTTATATGATTCGGTAAATTCCCTATTATTAACTACATCAAGCCAATTCATTCCCATTAACTCATTTTTGGTATATCCGAGTAATTCTATTCCTTTTCTGTTAATAGATAAAATTTTACCTTTAATATCTATCAATCCAATAATTACTTCTGAAATATCTAAAATTTGTTGAATTTGAAAGCGCTGAGTTTCTAATTTTGTTAATGCATTTTTTTCTGCTGTTATATCTTTATAACTTGTTATAAATTCTGAATTAGATATTGGATAAACTGTTGTAAAAAAATATCTTTGCGTTAATGGATAAAACAATTCGAAGGTCTCAATTTTCTTATTTTTAATGACTCTTAAAAATATATCAAAATAGAAAGGTTTTTCACCATCTTTTATTATTGGTTTAAATAGAACTTTTTTTTCATTAATTCCAAAATGCTTTTTGTAAATTGGATTAATTTCATTTATAATAAAATTAATTGGATTACCATCTTCATCAAATAATATTTCATTATAAGCAATAGAATCATTTAATGAAAGAAATAGATTTCTAAATTTCAATTCAGAGAATCTTAGTTTATCTTTATCTTGTATTCTTTCAATGGCCGTTGTTACTTGCTCTGCAATATATTCCATTGATTTTTTATTTTCTAAATTAAAAACAAGATTTGGATTATAACTTTGAATTACAATACAGCCAAAGACTTCTTTCTTAATTACTATAGGAATTCCCATCCAATGTTCAATATTTTCATTAAATGTGCTAATTTCATTTTTTTCTAACAATTCCAAAATATGGAATTTATTTACCATTAATGGAGATTTTGTTTTAAAAACAAAATCAATTAAACTCTTACCGTAAGATACAGTTTGAAAAGTTTCTTCATTAGAATCATAAATATTGGGGAAGGAAATCAATTGAGAAGATGGATGATTGATTGCAACAGTAAAATTATCAATATAAATCAAATTTTTAATTGCCTGATGAACATTTTTGAATAAATCGTTGATATTATCAACAGTTGCCAACGACTCTGAAATATTATATAAAGTAGCTTTTATTTGTTCATTTATTTTTAAATCATTAATATCGTAGATATATCCAGTATATCCAATTAATTCTTCAGCTGAATTATAAAGTGGTAAAATTTGCTCACTGATCCACCTATATTCATTATTATGTGACAATAACCTATAAGTTCCTTTGAAGCATTGGTTATTCCTCATAGTCAAATGAAATCTTTGCTTATAGGCATCAATATCATCTGGATATATATAATTTAATTTATTAAATTCTTCAGGCAAGAATTGATGTAATCCTAAATATTCTTTAAAAGATTTGTTACAGAAATTGATTTTTCCATTAATATCAGACTCCCAAATAAGAGTTGGCGAATTATTGATAATTGTTTGAAATTTAATTTTATCAACAATTGAATTATAATATAATATATTTTCCTTTACTGACAGAATAACTATATTAATTAATTCTGGATAATTTGGAATTTTTGAAATATTTAATTCAACATCAAGTTGTAATTCGGAGTGTTTTGATTTATAAGAAATTTTTGAACTCATCAAACCTAAATTTTGATTTTTGAACTCGTTAATAATCCCTTCAAAATCTGGAAGTGATTTACAAATTTCAATTTTTATTAAGTCAGTTTTTGTTAAGTTAAAGAAACTAATAAATTTTTCATTAGCATAAATTACTTTAAAATCCTCATTAATGATAAAGTGAGCATCTGATATATTATTAGATAATGAATCTAAAAGAATCAATAATTCACTATATTTTATATTATCTGACTTCAAAATCACTCTTTTTTAAATATTTTTAATTACATTAATCAATTTTCCGAATTCAGTAGATTTGTCAAAAAAGTAATCAGCCCCTTCTGTTAAGCTTTTATTTTTGTATTGTTCATTTGCAAAATTTGTGAGAATAATGACTTTAATATTTTCGGAAACATCTTTAGTGAATTTAATTAGTTCAAAGCCGCTTCCACCAGGTATTCTAATATCTATTATGGCAATATCTGGAATTATTTTTTTAATCATTTCCTTGCCAGAATCCACATCGTAAGCCTCTTCAATACTTAATTCAACCCCGGAATTCAATAACAATCTCATTAAATTATTACGAATAAATTCCGAATCATCTATTATTATAATTTTCATAAACAATTATATTATTAGTTAAAATACTTACTGCAAATATACAAGTTCTTTGGAAATAAAAAATAAAAAAAAATATTTTTTTTGTTACTAAATTAATTATTTTACTTAATTTTAATATTGATAAAAATGAATTTTTGAAATTTAGGTTAGATTACAATGAAAAAGACATTATTTTATGAAATGCATAAGAATGCTGGAGCCAAAATCGTAGAATTTGCCGGCTTTGAAATGCCTATCCAATACCCTCAAGGAATTCTTCACGAACATCACGTTGTTAGAAAAAATGTTGGTGTTTTTGATGTTACACATATGGGTGAATTTGAAGTTAAAGGCAAAGATGCTTTAAACTTTGTACAAAAAATTACAGTGAATGATGCTTCAAAATTAACTGATGGAAAAGTTCAATACTCAGCAATGTGTCGCACTACGGGCGGTATTGTTGATGATTTACTTGTTTATCGTATAAGCGAAGATTTCTATATGTTAGTTGTTAATGGTGCTAATGTTGATAAAGATTGGGCTTGGGCTTGTGAAAACAATGTTGGGTTTGATATTACATTGACCAATGTTAGCGATGAAGTAAATCTTTTAGCAGTTCAAGGACCAGAATCATTAAAAACATTACAAAAATTAACTGATGTTGATATGAGTCCAATCGTTTATTATTCTTTTGTTCCTGGTACTTTAGCTGGACACGAAATGATTATTTCACGTACAGGTTATACTGGTGAACTTGGTTTTGAATTATATTTCAGAGGTGATTTGGCAGTGGCAGAACACGTTTGGAGTGAAATATTCAAAGCTGGTGAAGAATTTGGTATTGAACCAGTTGGTTTAGGTTGCAGAGACACTCTCAGATTAGAAAAAGGTTTTGCTCTTTATGGCAATGATATCGACGAGAGCACAAATACTATCGAAGCAGGTCTTGGCTGGATAACAAAAGTTGACAAAGGCGAATTCAATGGTAAATCTGTTATAGTTGATGCTAAAACAAATGGAACTTCAAGAAAATTAGTTCCTTTTGTTGTTAATGCTGAAAGATTTATAGCTCGTCATCATTACAAAATTTTTGCTGATGGCAATGAAATCGGTTTTGTAACTAGTGGAAATCTCTCTCCAACTTTAGACAAACCTATTGGTATGGGATATGTTACAAAAGAATATTCAAAACTTGGTTCAAAAATCGAAATTGAAGCAAGAGGAAAACTCTTCCCTGCAGAAGTTGTAAAATTACCATTTGTTAGCTAAGAATAAATAATTTTGCTAAATTTATTATAGAGGTAGTCTCATTAGGGATTACCTCTTTTTTTTCAAATAAATTCCTTATTTAGTGAGATTGAGATTACCGAGATTTCTCAGATAGTTTAATTTTAAACTATTAAAAGAAAGCTCTTTCAACAATAGTAATTTTGCAATTCATCATAATGGCAAAAAAAAATCAAATTATCTTCTACATTGTAAAAAATAATATAAAAAGTGTTGATTTAACTACACAGTGTTGAATAATTGGCTTGGTTTTTGATTAATTTATATTAATAATTGTGTTAAAAAGCACATTTATAATAAAATTGTGAAACAATTTGAATAAAATTTGGTATTTTTGCATTGTATGTGTATTAAAATATTATTATAAGACTTAGAAAATGAAATTTAAAAATATAGGAGTTATTATGTTATTTAATCTTAAGCTGAAAAACTTGCTTGTTATAAGCTTGATTATGATAATGAGTGGGCTTGCATATTCGCAGGATGCACCTTTATTGTCCGAGCCAAGCAATAACGCAACTTGTAAGTTGCCTAGCGTTGCTTTTGTATGGCTAACTGCAAATGGTGCAGTTAATTATACTATTCAGATTTCCGAATCATCGAGTTTTAGTACTTTAGTTGATTCTAAAACACAATCAGAAGTTACTTTTACTTCTACTAAACTTACCTATAATAAAACTTATTATTGGAAAGTAGCAGCAAATTATGTTATTAATAACGTAAATGTATCAACATGGGCTGTAGCAAAGACTTTTTCTACTAAAAATCTACCAATTCAGATTTCCCCAATTAATGGTGCAACTTGTCAGGCTATGACAATTACATTAGATTGGGCTCAACCTGCAGTAGGAGATACTTTTCAATTGCAAATTGATACAGATCAGGATTTTATAAATACAATTTATGATGAAGTGTTATATACTAATTCAAAAACTATTACTTTGCCTGATTATGATAGAACATATTATTGGAGAGTGAAATCTTTTAAAGAATTAACTTGCCCTAATGAATGGACACCGGTTTATTCTTTTAAAACAACAAGAATTGCCCCAACTCCATTAAATCCACCAAACAATGTTAGTGCTATTTCAATGACACCAACATTAAACTGGTCAAATATTCCAGCTGGATTAGCTTATGAAGTTCAAGTTTCTACAAATTCAGCATTTACTGGCACTTTAGTTTTTGATGAAGTAACAACTGATCCAAATTTTGCAATTGATCAAAATTTGAATTATAATACTAAATATTATTGGAGAGTTAAAGTAAAATATGCTGATTGTTATAGCGATTTTTCTTCAGTTTTCTCTTTTACAACTATTTATGCTTCACCTAAATTGGTTGCACCAGCTGATTTTTCAAGCTGTATAAGTATGAATCCAAAATTAGTTTGGAGAAAAATTGTTGGTAATGCTAAATATAAAGTTCAAGTAAATACAATTAATGATTTCAAATATCCCATAATTGAAGTTGCAAATATTGCTGATACTACTTTAAATGTAACACTTCCAAAAGGACTTCAGAAATATTATTGGAGAGTTGTTGCAGAAGACCAAAACAACAAAGGTGAATATTCTTTAGTTAGTTCATTCCAAACAACTTATAAAAATCCAGACCATTTATTCCCACAAAATAATGTTGGCGCTATTAAAAGAGCTATCACATTTAAATGGGAAAAATCAGGCGATAATTTAAAATATTCATTACAAGTTTCTAAAAAAGCAGATTATTCTACTTTAATCGTAAATGATACTGCAATTCAAGCAAATGAATTTACAACTTTCCTAAATGATTTTCATACAACTTATTATTGGAGAGTTAAAGTTGCTGATACATTGTGTAGCAGTGACTGGAGTGATAGCTGGGCATTTACAACTGAATTAAGTGCACCAACTTTAAGCACACCATTAAATCAGGCAAGTAAACAACAGTTATTTTTAGCTTGCACTTGGATACCTGTTACTGGTGCTACTGCATACCATTATCAATGTGCTGAAGATTCAACATTTGCTAAATTATTCTATGGAAGCTTTAGTGCATTAACTCCAACAGGATTAGAACAATTACAACCAAATAAAAAATATTGGTGGAGAGTTCGCTCAGCTGATAAATTTGGTACAAGTGATTGGTCAGCAGTTTATACATTTACAACAGGTTCACAAGGACCAGAAATAGTATCTTTATTATCACCTGCAAATGCTACAGTTAAAGCACCATTAACTCAGGAATTGAAATGGAATGCTTCAGCTAGAGCTAATTATTACAGAATTCAATTTTCTGATAAAGCTAATTTTTCTACTATTTTAAAAGACAGTACTAACATCAAAACTTTATCATATACTGTTTCTAACCTTACAAACTTTACTTCATATTTTTGGAGAGTATATGCCATTAATGATAGTGGTACAGCAAAAGCATCTCCAACTTGGGAATTTAGAACAATTGCAATTGCTCCAGCAGCTGCACCTGTATTAAAAACTCCAGCTGACAAATCTAAAGATTTAGATATCAGTGTAAACTTTGTTTGGTATACTGTTGATAGAGCAACTGATTATGAAATACAAATTTCTCTGGATGAAGCATTTACAAGCCCAATCAAAAGAGTTTTAGGAAACAATACAACTAGAAGAGATGACCTTGAATTCGAAAAAAATTACTACTGGAGAGTAAAAGGTATTAATGAAGCTGGCGAAACTTCATGGTCTAATGTCTGGACATTTACAACTCAAAAATTTGTTTCTGTAAATGAAGAATATTTTGTTGGAAAGCTTGAAATTTATCCAAATCCAACAATTGAATCTTCAGTTATTGATTTGAAATTGAGTAATAGCGAAAATGCAGATATTCAATTGATTGACTTAAATGGCAATTTAATTTCTAATATTTATAATGGAGATTTATCTTCTGGTAATCACCAAATTCGTGTGAATACACATAATTTAAGTTCTGGAAATTATTTCGTAAAAATTCAATTAGGCAAAAATACTACTTATAGAAAATTAGTTATAAATAAATAAAACTAATCTTTAAAATCTTAAGAAATCCCGTTTAGCTAATGTTAAACGGGATTTTTTTTAAAACTTAATAATTAATTAATAGATTTTAGTTAATTTTGAAGAATATTAATTAAGGAATTATGATGATTATTAAAAATAGATTTTTACTTTTTGCTATAACAGGATTATTATTAGCTCTGTCATTTCCACCCTCCCCTGCTTGGGTATTGGCATTTGCAGCATTCTTGCCATTATTTGTAGCTTTCGAAAACTCAAATAAAAAGCTTTTCTTATTCTCTTATGTTGCATTCTTCATTTATCATGGTGGAACAAATTGGTGGATTAGCTCGTGGCAACCTAATGCTGACCCATTCTTAGTAGCAAGTGGTATTGCTGTTTGGATTGTTCATCCTTTATTCTTTACATTACCAATTTTTATTCAAAATTATTTCAATAAAAAATTGGGATTTCAAAAAGCAATTTGGCTTTTCCCGTTCATTTGGACTCTTTTTGAATGGTGGCATTCTTTAGGAGATTTGTCCTATCCTTGGATAACAATAGGTTATACTCAGATATACAACAAATTCTTTGCACAGATTGCAGATATTGGTGGAGTTTGGCTAATTTCGTTTAGCATAATTTTAA
>CAIWET010000357.1 GCA_903911805.1 uncultured Ignavibacteria bacterium
TATGATTTAGAAAGAGATTCATATTTGAAATCTCTTAATTTAGAAATTATTCGCTTTAAAGATATTGAAATTAAAAAAAACATTGAAAATGTAAAGAAAAGTGTTAAATTTGCTATTGAGAAAAGGATAATTGATTTGAGGAAAACTGATGATTAAAGATTCCACCCCGTCATTGCATCGCATCAAGATGCTTCGCAATGCCACCCCTCAAGAGGGGAATTTTCTCTTTGCCAATAACAACCCAATTTCTTTTAAAGACCCAACAGGATTAAAATAACACCAAGATGCAGCCGTCGCAAGTGCGGAATGACATACGAAAATTTATAAAAAAAGACAGGTCACAGACCTGTCTCTACAAATATCAATTTCACTATTTTTACTTCCCCTCCTTTTATAAGGAGGGGTGGCAAAACGTGTATTCATGCACGTTTTGACGGGGTGGTCACCTTTTAAAGCCTGTAAATTTAACGTTGATGCCGAATCAAGTGAGGAATGACAGTCAGAATTATTAACCCGATTCTTCGCTTTGCTTGAGATTGATGGCATTATTTTGAATGCTTCGCATTCACTCATTCAGGGATGAATGAGCTACTATTTTTACTTCTTCAAGTCCCTCCCTTCAAGGAGAGGGACTTAGGGTGGGGTTGGACGAAGGTGCCATTTTTAAAGTTAGATGCCGCATCAAGTGAGGAATAACATTCGAAAATTTATAAAAAAAGACAGGCTTTTGGCCTGTCTCATTATTTTTTTCAAGAATTTTTGCTGGGAATTATAAATTCTGATTTGCAAAATCCCAGTTGATAATATCCCAATATTTTGCAATAAAGTTAGGACGTGCATTTCTATAATCAATATAGTATGCGTGTTCCCAAACGTCTAATGTTAAGATTGGTTTGTTCTCAGTTGTTAATGGAGTTCCAGCGTTAAATGTTTGAACGATTTCTAATTTTCCTGCTGGAGTTTTTACTAACCAAGTCCAACCGCTACCAAATAATGTTGTTGCTGCTTTGGTAAATGCTTCTTTAAATGCATCATATCCACCGAAATCAGCATTAATTGCTTCTGCAATTGCACCTGTTGGAGCTGAACCACCATTTGGTGATAAGCAATTCCAAAAGAATGAGTGATTCCAGATTTGTGCTGAATTATTGAATACGCCAGCTGAAGATTTTTTGATGATTGATTCTAAATCCATTCCTTCAAATTCTGTGCCTGGTACTAAATTATTTAAGTTATTTACATAAGCTGCGTGATGTTTGCCGTGATGATAATCAAATGCTTCTGCGGATAAAACGCCGTTGAAAGCATCTTTTGCATATGGCAATTCAGGAAGTATGAAACTCATATTTTCTCCTATTATTTTTTTAAAAAGTTTAACAAATTTAATTTTTAGGAAAGACGAATTAGTGCAAATTTATTTAGAATTCTTATTCCATTTTTTATTAAGAATTAGATTGATTAAATATATTTATGTTATCAATAACTTGTTAATTTCTAATATTTTTTCATATAATTTCAA
>CAIWET010000358.1 GCA_903911805.1 uncultured Ignavibacteria bacterium
AAACAAAATTATTTAAAAAAGAGATTTGATGAGCTAACATCTTCATTATCAAATTCAAGTCAAGAGCTTGAAGATTTAAGTAATATAAAGCAAGATATATTTAATGAAATAAAATCACTTGAATCAAAACAAATATTGGATGGTGAATTGAAATCCAGATTTCTTTTATTGAGAGAACATTATATTTGTGATATTAAGAGATTAGAGTTCATTAATGAAGGTAAAGATTTATTTTCACAACTAAATATTGTAAAATGTCCTTTTTGTGGAAGTGACATTGGATTAGAACATATTAATTGTTTGATAGATGGTGTTGAATCCCCTTCAAATTTAAGAAATTCAATAAATGTTGAACTTGAAAAAATTCTAATGAAATTTGCAGATTTGGAAATTACATTAAATCAATTTGATTCAGATATTTGTTTAAGAGAAATTAATTTAAATGATTTAAATAGAAAATATTCGGATATTTGTAAAAGAATTATTAATATTTTGGAACCTATCAAATCTGCTTCTAAATTAGAACTAAGCTCAATAATAACTGAGTTAGCAATCATTAACGACCATGAAGGGGCAAAAGAAATGTTGCAAAATTATCATGAACAAAAAAATTGTTTTGAAATAGATTTAAGAAAAAAACATAAAAATTCTGAGCAACCTGACGGTATAAATTTTAAAGTTCTTCAAGAATTTTGTGGGTTTATTAAAAATATTCTTGAAAAGTGGAAATACCCCAACATTTCAAATATTAATTTTGATACAAACTATAACAAGTACGATATTATTATCAACGACAAAAGTAGAAATGCGAATGGTAAAGGTATAAGGGCTATTACATATACATCTTTTGTACTTGGATTATTGGATTTTTGTATTCAAAACAATTTGCCACATTCAAGAACTGTAATTCTTGATTCTCCTTTGACAACATATCAAGGAAAAGAAACGAAAACTAAAGTGAGTGAATTGTCTAAAGATATGGAAGATGCATTTTTTAATGATTTGAGCTTTGTAGATGATAAAAGGCAGATAATAATATTTGATAATAAATCACCAAATAGTAATATTCAATTGAAAATAAATTATTTACATTTTTCTGGCATTAAAGGTGAAGGTAGACAAGGCTTTTTCAATCTATAAATAATGAATTACTAAATTCAATCACAAAAACATTATTAATTATTCATTTACAATATTCTTTCTATTATAACTTTTCAATCTCATTTTAACAAATTTGAGAGCAAGTTATTGACTTTAAACCAATTATTGAATATTTTACCAAATTAGAGCGAGAAATTGCCGATTTGAAGTACGAAATTAGCGAATTGAAAGATGAATTGGAGTATATCAAGAAAGTAAAACAGACTCCTAAACAGAAATTGTTCAACACAAAAGAAGCTGCTATATTTCTGAATCTTAGCCCTCAAACAATTAGGAACTATGTGCATTTAGGCAAAATTGGATGTCTCAAAGGAAAGGATATGAGACATTTAAAATTTAAGCAGGAACATTTAGATGACTTTGTAAAAAATCAATTGCACTACGTAAAATCAAATAGCCAAATTAAAAGTGAAATTGCTACATTGAGTTATACCAAACCTGAACTATTTGAGTGGAAAACAAAGAAAAAATGGGAACTTACTTTAAAAAAACTTATTGGAAATACATATTCTTAAAATCAAAGAGTTTTTCCTATCGTAATGGCGATGAGCCTTTTTTATAGGGTAAAGTAAATCATCAACAACAGATTGTATGCCTAAATTACCGGAGCAGGAAATTCAATTTTTTTGAAATCTTGAAATATTTGTTTGTCCCCTTTTCAAATATAAGTTTCAAATTTAGAACTTTGAATTTCAACTTCATTCAAAACTTAGAAATGTCAAAATTTCGTATTCCCTACTTCAAGGTTAAGTTTATAAACTATAATTAGTATAAATATTCAAACTGTCAATTTGTCTCGTTAGAACTCAAATGGAAGAATTTTAAAAAATACACCTATTTCCACTTTTTACTTTCAAAAGGGTGTCCCGGAAATAGTCTTATTAATTTTATCATTCACTTTAACATCTCAATCAGTTCCACCTACCTTTAGTGGAAATCGGTATCTATTAGTTATTTTAATAAGAACTTTTCTTTAAATGTTTGATTCTCTTCTTAAATTCCTTTTAGAAATTAGGATTTTTTAGTTCCCTATAAGTACCTTTAGAATTCTTAAAATTCTTAACATCATTAGCTGTTTACGGTTCATAAATATCAAGAAATTTAAATATTTAGAATCACTATATTCCATATTTCTATGACTTATTGATATTCAAATAAATCCAATTTTTTCGTAAACATATCTATCTTTTTTGTCCTTTTAAACATTTTTTATTCCTGAAGTATAAACCATAAAATTAATTTTTCTAAAATTTTATGAGGTTTATATGTTTAAAGTTAATGATAATTACTCGACCCTTACACCAGAAGGAATATTACCAATTCTTGAGAGTGATGAATGGTTCCGGAAACTGACACCTAAAATTACTGAGAATGCTCTGCTATTTTGCACAATCCTTTATCTTCATCAATATTATTATAAAGAGAAAAATGGAGATAATAAAAAAGACGAAAAAAATCCATTTCAAAAAATTGGAATTGATTTGATTATGAAACTTCTTGCAAGGGATTATTACAAAGAAATTCTTAATAGACTTGTTGAGTTGGATATTATAGAAATAAATGATTCATACAAAACTGGTGTTTATTCAAAAAGCTATCGTTTAGTTGAGAGCTTTCTCAAACAGAAGCCTATAGCAAGAAAAATTCGATATAATTCAAAAAAATTAGAGAAACTTAATGATTATTTCGTTGGGAAGAAACTTGAAGATTTTGATTATTTATTACCACAATATAATAACTTACAATTGATTCATATTGACAATGATAATGCAATGCAATTTATTGAAAATAAAAAAGATAGTATCAAAAATATGGAGCATTATTTAAGACAAGTCAATAAAATTAATTCAGGTTATACAAGAAAAATTTCAGTATCTGCTGATAACAGACGTGTCCATACATCTCTAACTTCATTCCCAAAGAAACTCAGAAAATTTCTTTGCTTAGTTGATTCAGAAACAGGAGAACTAAATTTTAATAATTGTATAATTGACGGAAAAAATACACAACCACTTCTTATTTCAGTTCTTATGGAAAAAGAAGGTTTTGAGCCAGATATTGATTTTAAAAACTTCTGTTTGAAGGGTACTCTTTAT